>SFKY01000021.1 GCA_004554665.1 Bacteroidales bacterium | reverse complement strand
CGCCACGGCATCTTCCAGCAGTTGCCCCTCTCGCACTGTCCAGAGTATCACCCTGTGTTGCTCTTTCATCAGCATCTTGAGCGTGTCAATGGCGAAAGGAATCTCGTCGCCAATATCGGGATATTTGTGGGTGACGATGGTTCCGTCGAAATCTACTGCTATTGTCATGTCTGTCTTGTTCGAAGAATAGTCTCTATATATTATAAGTAGGTGTAAAGTGTATGGCACCCCGTCAGGCGCATTTAGCGCTTGACGGAGGTGTCGTTCTTGTCGCCGTAATGGCTGTTGCTGTAGTTGCCGTATGCCCCATACGCCCCGTAAGAACCGTATGACGAGCTTCTGCTATAGCGTCCGTAGCGTCCATACTTGCCATATCGGCCATAGCCGTAGTAGTAACCGTACTTCTTCTTCGACATGTCTATGCCGTTAAGTACGATACTCATGTTGGGCAACTTGTTCTCTTTGGCCAGACTGTTGATGAGGTTGAAGCTCTCCTTGGGTGTATAGTCGGCACGACACATGTAGATGGTGGCATCGGCCACACGGCCTATGGTGAGCGTATCGGTTACCAGACCAACAGGTGCTGTATCAATAATGATATAGTCGAAATGAGCTCTCAGTTCATCGATGATGATTTTCAGACTGGGACGTGCCACCAACTCGGCAGGATTGGGCGGGATAGGACCAGCCATGAGCAGCTGCAAGTTGTTGTTGATGCCCGAGGGTACAATCTGGCTTTCCACATCCTGCCATGTAGGACTGTTCTTGGCCAGCAATGGGGTGATGCCATGCTGGTGATCGTTGAGCTCAAACAGTTCTGCGATACGTGGCTTGCGGATATCGAGACCCACGAGCACCACTTTCTTACCCAACAAGGCAAAACTGATGGCAAGATTCACGGCGTTAAAGGTTTTTCCCTCGCCCGATGTGGTGGAGGTGAAGAGCACCACCTTCTCGTTTTCTTTCAGGGTAAACTGCAAGTTGGTACGCATGGAGCGGAAAATCTCCTCCATCTGGTTGTTCTTGTTCTCGTGAACCACAATACCTGCCTTGCTCTTGGCGGTCTCGCTGGCCACAGCCACATCGGCCAGGATAGGCAACTTGGTGAGGCGAACCACGTCTTCGTGTCCTTCAATTCTGTAACGGAAGAACTGGATGAGGAAGATGACAAGTGCGGGAATGGCAATACCCAAGATGAGTGCGACAAGCAGGATGATAGAGCCGCGGGGACTGATCTTGCCACCATATTCGGGCATGTCAATCAGTTTACCTTTGTCTGCAGTAGAGGCGAGAGAGATAGAGTTTTCCTCACGCTTCTGCAGCAACATCAGATACAGGCCAGACTTGACCTCCTGCTGGCGGCCAATCTGGGTGAGCATACGCTCCTGTTCGGGAGTCTCATTGATTTGGCCTGCATACTTGTTGTACTGTGAAGCGATGCGGCTACGCTTAATCTCGTAGTTGTTTTTCACCTGTGCCATCGCCGTGCTGATGCTCTTGTTGAGATCGTCGAGCTGGTTGGTGAGCGGGATGATGGTCGGTGAGTTTTCTGAAGCACTGCGGAGCAGGCGCTTGCGTTCCAAGGCGATAGTATTGTACTTTTCGATGAGGCTGTTGACCGACGGATCCGTGATGCCCACGTTGGCCGGCAGCACGCCATACTGCTCTCCGCTGGCCATGCTCTGCAGCACACTGTTAATCAGTGCCTCTTGCGTCTGAGCCTCGTTCAACATCTGGTCGTACTGGTCTGTGTTCTGCAAAGCCTGGGTGGCATTCATCTTCAGTTCCACCATGTTGTTGCGCTTCTTGTAGCTCTCCAATGCGCCCTCGGTGCTACCCAGCTCGGCGTTGATTTTCTCCAGACGGCCATTGATGAACTCCTCGGTCCGGCGAGCCACCTCATTCTTGTCCTCGTTGGCCTGACGGTTGTACACTACGACCAGCTGGCGCAGGTAATCCTTGGCACGGTTAGGGATTTCGTCGCTGATGGTGAGTCTTGCGATAGAGGTAGTCTTCGATGTCTGTGTTACCGACAGTGCACTTTTATATTTATACGACATGGTCTTGGGTGATATGATAGTCACCTTGATTACCTGACCTACAGGCATCGGCATCAACTTGCTGCCGGTAAACGAGATGATACCAGCCTTGGTACCGATGGTGGCGGGCAGGGTAGAGAATGTCTTGTCAATCTTGTAAGTGGCGTTGGTCTGGCTGTTGCCGATAGGCACTGTGTAGGTTCCCTGTACGCGATACTTGTTGGCCTCGCGGGTGATGGTGAGCTTAATGGGACTGGTAAGCATCTCCACGTGTGCGGGATCTACATCTACGGTGATAGGCACCGGCTTGTAGGTGAGCACATCCTTGATCTTGCCCGAAGTCTGGTACGTCACATAGAGTTTCAGGTCGCGCACCACCTGTTCTGCCAGCGTGCGTGAGGTAAGAATCTCCATCTCGTTGTCGATACCGTTTGATGCCGATATCATACCCAGGTTGGTGGCATTGCGCAGGCTGTTGCCTCCCCGTCTGTTGCTGTCTTCATCGTTCTTGATGAGCAACTTGGCATAAGCCTGATACACGGGAGTCTTGTAGCGCAGGTAGATGGCAGCCGCTCCCACGCAGATGATGAGGGACACGACAAACCACTTCCAGTTTAGGATGAGCGAAGTGTAAATAGCTTGGAAATCAAAAGTGTTTCCTTCCCGCTCCAGCATTTCCTCTGGAGCCACATTCTTTGTTTCTTCCATTTGTGTTATATGCGTTTATTTTTGTTTTACGATTGATAGCAGATACTGTCCGTATCCGTTTTTGCGCATCGGCATCGCGATGGCTTCCAGTTGCTGGGCATCTATCCAGCCTTTCTTGTAGGCAATCTCCTCCAGGCAGGCAACCTTGAGTCCCTGGCGCTTCTCTATCACCTCGATGAAGGTGCTGGCCTCGCTCAGGCTGTCGTGTGTGCCGGTGTCGAGCCATGCAAATCCACGCTGAAGCGTCTGAACCTTCAGTTCGCCGCGCTTCAGGTATTCTTGGTTGACGGTTGTAATCTCCAGTTCGCCGCGTGCACTGGGCTTAATGTGCTTTGCTATCTCCACCACGCTGTTGGGATAGAAGTAGAGGCCCACCACTGCATAGTTGCTTTTGGGATGTTCTGGTTTTTCTTCAATGCTCAGACAGTTGCCCTCGGCATCAAACTCGGCTACACCGTAGCGTTCGGGGTCATTCACGTAATAGCCGAATACGGTAGCCTTGCCCTCCTGCTCTACGTTGGCCACGCTCTGCCGGAGCAACGCGCTGAAGCCTGCGCCATAGAAGATGTTGTCGCCGAGAACCAGACACACATTGTCGTCTCCCACAAACTCTTCGCCGATGATGAAGGCCTGTGCCAGACCGTCGGGACTGGGCTGCTCTGCGTATGCGAAGCGCATGCCCAGTTCGCTGCCGTCTCCCAAGAGGCGCTTGAAACCGGGAAGATCGTGTGGGGTAGAGATGATGAGAATCTCACGGATGCCTGCGAGCATCAAAGCCGAGATGGGATAATAGATCATCGGCTTGTCGAAGATGGGAATGAGCTGCTTGCTGATTCCTTTGGTGATGGGGTAGAGGCGTGTGCCTGACCCGCCTGCCAAAACGATACCTTTCATAATTTGTAGTGTTCAATATGCGTTCTTGTCGTGTACCACCAGCGTCATTGCCGTGCGCAAGATGATGCGCAGGTCGAGCCAGAAAGTCCAGTTTTCTATATACCAAATATCTCTTCTGATGCGTTCCTCCATCTGCCACAGCTCACGGGTCTCTCCTCTGAATCCCGTAATCTGCGCATACCCGGTGATGCCGGGCTTATAGAAGTGGCGCACCATGTACTTGTCTATCAGTCTGCTGTACACCTCGGTGTGGTGCAGCATGTGCGGTCTCGGCCCCACGATGCTCATGTCTCCCAGCAATACGTTGAAGAATTGGGGAAACTCATCGATGTTGGTCTTGCGCATAAAGTTGCCAAATGCAAACTTGCGCGGGTCTGATGCCGTGGCCTGCTGCTGGTCGCTGCTGTTGTTTACATGCATGGAGCGGAACTTGTAGCAGCGGAATGTCTTGCCGTTGAGCCCCGTCCGCTCTTGGGTGAAAAACACGGGGCCGGGGCTCTGCCACTTGATAATCAGCGCCAGGATGGGGATGAATGGCAACAATACCAGGCATACCCCTGCGCTCACCACAATGTCGAACGACCGCTTTACAAATCTGTTGGCCGACCGCGTGAGCGGCTCCCGGTGATTGGTGAACAGCATGATGTCGCCAAACAGTTCCGGTTTGAGCTGCAAGCGGAAGTTTCCAAACATCCTCGGCACATAATAGAAATGGATGATGTGCTCATCACAGAACTTCATGATGCGGATGATGGTCTCCGACTCGTCGTGTGACAGGCTGCAGAATATCTCGTCGGCCTGTGTCACGGTAGACAGCTGGCTGTCGAAGGCCTTCAACAGGTCGCCCTGGCTCCCCAGATGCTTGAGCCCGCCGTAGGCCGTGGCCACAGGCACCTCGCCGAAAGGCTCGTCGCTGTAGTAGCCTATCACGCGATAACCGGTGGCAGGGTTGGCCAGCAGTTTGCCATACAGTTGCAGATTGGCCATGTCGTTGCCCACAAAGAGCACATTGCGCGTGTTGCGCCCCGACAAACGGTATCTGCCTATCAGCCTGCGCTCTACGATGCGTGTGCCGGCTATGAGCAGGTACTCTGCAAAGGCGAAGATGAACAGAAAGCGGAAGAATCCGCCGCCGTCGCAGAGCATCCTCACCATCACAAATGCCAGCAGCGAGTGTACAGCGACTATCTGAAACACCTGCAACAGCACATCCTCGGTACGTACCGTACGCTTATGGATGATGGGCTGGAAGAGGTACTCGCATGCAAAGAGGGCAAAGTTGAAACACAGTGCTGTCATCTTGGTGCAGCGGTGGAAATAGGGCGGCACTATATCAGGCCATAGCCACAAGAAGGCCAACAAGATAACGTTGAGCAGCACGATGTCGCCAAACACCACTGCCCATCTGATTATGTCGTTGTCGCCTGTGCTTTGTTTCATGTCTCTGTAAATGCTGGTTTCGTCATTTGCTATCCATCTTTATCGGCCCCCGGGATTTCTCTACTCATAGCCCCCATGCCGCCTATCTTCTGCAAAGATAGTGCCAGCCGAGTGCAATAGAACTTGTTCTGAATTGCCGAGGTGCCGCCTATCTTCTGCAAAGATAGTGCCAGCCGAGTGCAATAGAACTTGTTCTGAATTGCCGAGGTGCCGCCTATCTTCTGCAAAGATACAATAATAAAATGAAATAGGTAGGACATAGGGGCGTTTTTTTGCTTGATTCTGGATAAAAAAGTTCCAAATCGTGTCGCGGCTATGGCAGATGCTCGGCGTAAATGCCATGATTGGCGCGCTAAAGGTGGCGTTTACGAGGTCTAAATGCCGCATTTGCGATTGCCGTCTGCCATCAAGCCATTAGTTAGGGTGGGCAGAATCGTCGGCCGCCAATCGCAAAAATAATGAAAGTTAAAGTAATTTATTTTGGCTGTTTGCCGAGTTTGTTGTAATTTTGTAGCTGTAAATGGTGAAAGACGCCATTTTGACAACGATAAACTTGTTTAAACAGAATTATGGGATTATTTTCTAAATTGTTCGGGAAGAAAGAAGCGAGCAAATCCGGAGGGATGGAAGACTATATGACACTGGTAAGGGTCTATTTTCAGGCATCACTTGCCACCAATCTGGGTATCAACAACTTGGCCATGCTCCCCGATTTGCGTATGTTTAAGAGCACGCTCCATGTGCCTACGGTGAACAACAAGCTCGGTGTGGGCGAGAAAAGCCAATGCAAGAAGATGCTGAAGGAACTGTATCAGACCGATGACGGTTTCTTTAAAGAGATAGATGCCAGCATCCGCAAAAACTGCCGCCGCCTGCAGGATGTGCAGCCGTATCTTATCCAGTTCCAAGGCTTTACGCAAGACACCATGATGCTCATGGGCAACCTGATGAAATTCAAGCTCCGTGTGCCCTCTTTCTTCAAGCGCGCCATCTACACGATGACCGAGAAGACGGTAAACGACATTTTCACCAAAAACGATTACAAGGACGCCGGAGTGGCAAGAGTAGTCATGAATATCCGCCAGTACAACAAGCGGCTCAACTTTTCACAAAAGTGGATAACCGATTTCGTTTATCAGGTGGTCATGCTGGCCAAAAAGGAGCCAAAAGCACAGGAAGAAACGACGAAAAAGTAGAAAAGCGCCAAAAAAGTTTGGCCTATACGAATTTTTCGACTAAATTTGTAAGCACATTGTAAGTCTATGGACGATACAGAGAAGACAATCACGCTGTTTACGACCCGTATGAGGCAGATGATTCTCCGCTATGAAGAAACCAAGAAGGAGAATAGCGACCTCTCAAGTTGGCGCGGATGATAGAGGTGACCGACAGCGATGTGGAAAACGCACGCAAGCGGATATCCAAGCTGATAAGAGACGTAAACAAATGTATCACGCTGCTGAGTGAACAATAAGCCGGAGCGATGACAGGAGACAACAAGGAGAGACTAAGTATACGGTTGCATGTCTACGATACGGACATGTCGGTGACCATTCCTCGTGCCGACGAGGAGTGTTACAGGTTGGGCGCCAAGCTCATCACCGATGTGGTAAACTCTTACTCGTCTGTCTATAAGGGGCGGAAAAGCGAGAAAGAGATTCTGTATATGGCATTGATAGACATTGCCCTCAGATATGAGAAAGAGGCCAAGAGGCACGATGTAGTGCCTGTTACTGATATCCTTACCAAGTTGACTGTGGAGATCGAAGAGGCTTTGGGTGACAACAAATAAGGATATTAATAACACATTTACTAATAAATCAATGACAGTAACACTAACACTGATTATAGCAGCCGGCGCACTGATAGTGGGCGGTCTGGCTGGTTATCTGATTTTCCGTTACGTGGTTAAGGGAAAATATAACGCGATGATAGATGCTGCCGCCAAGGAGGCGGAAGTGGTAAAGGAAAAGAAGCTCTTGGAGGTGAAGGAGAAATTCCTGAACAAGAAGAGTGAACTGGAGAAGGAGGTGCAGCAGCGCAACCAGAAGATCCAGCAGAGCGAGAACCGGCTCAAGCAGCGTGAGATTTCGCTCAACCAGCGTCAGGAGGAGATTGGCCGTAAGCGTCAGGAGATGAACCAGCTGCAGCAGCGCATCGACAACGAGAAGAAACTCTTGCTCGCCAAGCAGCAGGAACTGGCCAAGATGCAGGAGCAGGAGCGTGCCAAGCTTGAGGAACTCTCCGGACTGAGCGCTGAGGAGGCCAAAAACCGTCTGATAGACAGTCTGAAAGACCAAGCCAAGCTCGATGCGGCCAGTTATGTCAATGAAATCATGGACGAGGCCAAGCTCAATGCCAACCAGCAGGCTAAGAAAATAGTGATTCAGACCATTCAGCGTGTGGCTACGGAGACGGCCATCGAAAACTCGGTGAGCGTGTTCCACATAGACAACGACGAGGTAAAGGGTCGCATTATCGGCCGCGAGGGTAGGAATATCCGCGCACTGGAGGCTGCCACAGGTGTGGAAATCGTAGTAGACGACACCCCGGAGGCCATTGTTATCTCTGCTTTCGACCCCATTCGCCGCGAGGTTTGCCGTCTGGCCCTGCATCAGCTGGTCACGGATGGCCGTATCCATCCTGCCCGTATTGAGGAAGTGGTGGCCAAGGTCAAGAAACAGTTGGACAACGAGATTATCGAGACCGGCAAGCGCACGGCCATCGACTTGGGCATCCACGGTCTGCATCCTGAGCTCATCCGCGTGGTCGGCAAGATGAAGTATCGCTCCTCATACGGTCAGAATCTGCTGCAGCACGCCCGCGAGACAGCCAATCTCTGTGCTGTGATGGCCTCGGAGCTGGGACTGAACCCCAAGAAGGCCAAGCGTGCCGGATTGTTGCACGATATAGGTAAGGTGCCAGACGAGGAGAGCGAGTTGCCCCACGCTTTGTATGGTGCCAAGATAGCAGAGAAGTACAAGGAGAAACCCGATATCTGCAATGCCATCGGTGCCCACCATGACGAGATGGAGATGGAGACGCTGCTTGCCCCCATCGTACAGGTTTGCGATGCCATCTCGGGTGCGCGTCCCGGTGCCCGTAGAGAGATTGTAGAGGCTTATATCAAGCGCCTCAACGATTTGGAGGCGATAGCCATGAGCTATCCTGGCGTGGTGAAGACTTACGCCATCCAGGCCGGTCGCGAGCTGCGTGTCATTGTGGGTGCGGACAAGATGTCGGACGAGGAGAGCATTAAGCTCTCTGACGAGATAGCCACTAAGATACAGAATGAGATGACTTATCCCGGACAGGTGAAGATAACGGTCATCCGCGAGACCCGAAGCGTGGCTTACGCCAAGTAGTCTTCCATGATAGCCCCCTTGCGGGTACGTGCGAAAATATCCACAGTCCCTTGTCGGCAAAGTCGCTTTGTCGGTGAGGGATTGTTGTTTTTTTGCCTATACATATCTCATGTGCCGTCAAATTACCTACTATTGGGGATTGTGCGGATGCTGTATTTTGGCTAAATTTGTACAGACATTATCATAAATGGTGATAAAGCGATGAAGAAGCATAAAATATACGAGGCTGACGACAGGATGATCTCCATCATCCAGGATAATTACGGCATCTTGCAGTGTCTGGGCTCTTTCGGCATCAATCTTGGTTTTGGCAACAAGACGGTCAGGGAACTGTGCGAGGATCAGGGCGTGGACACTTTCACGTTTCTCGCTGTGGTCAATTTCACCATTAATGGGTATCTCGGTCCCGATGATGTGGGTCGCCTGTCCATCCCCACGCTGATGCAGTACCTGCGTGCGTCGCATGAGTATTATCTGGGTTTTGAGCTGCCGTTTATCCGCAAGGAGCTGTGTGAGGCTATCGACGAGACCGACAATATGGCCAAGCTCATCGTGCGCCTGTATGATGAGTATGCGCACAGCATCCTCCTGCACATGAAGTATGAGGAGAAGACGGTATTTCCCTATGTAGAGTCGTTGCTGGACGGCAAGACGATGGACAACTATGACATAGAGACTTTCTCAAAGCATCATGGACAGACGGACCAGAAGTTGCGGGAGTTGAAAAACATCATCATCAAGTACCTGCCTACTGATGGGTTGCGCAACAATCAGTTGAGCGCCACACTCTACGACATCTACAATTGTGAACTCTGGTTGGCGCAACATGCAGAGGTAGAGGACCATATCTTTATCCCTGCAATCAGAAATCTCGAAAAAAAGATTCATCAGGATGGCATTACGGTGAAACTTTCCAATATGATTAGCCGCAATATGGACAATGATGCCCTGAGCGAACGGGAGAAAGAAGTGATTGTAAGTTTGGTGCAGGGTATGACCAACAAGGAGATAGCCGATCATCTGTGCATCTCTGTCAACACAGTCATCACCCATCGCAAGAATATTGCCCGTAAACTGCAGATTCATTCGCCGGCAGGTCTTACGGTTTATGCTATTGCCAAGGGGCTGATAGATATCTCTTCGGTAAATGTTTAGTTTACGATTTGTCTGTAAACGATTGTATATCAATGTATAATGTGTATTTGTAGAAGTAGGTACTTGCCTTCTTCTTCCAGATTGTTTCGCTTCTGTTTCTCTGCGTGCGGCAGTGGGGAAATGTCATCGTCATTGTAATCTGTAAGTGCTAAATATTGTAAATTCCTGATTTTTCCCTCTCTTCCTATGCAGAGGATAATAGATTTTTGTTACCTTTGCAAACGAAAATCAAAAGGACGAAAAAGGAAATTTTCAGTGTCGCTTCTTTGAGAAGAGTTGACAAAAATGGAAAACTTTTTTGGATTGGCACAGGAAAAAGTTTTCCGAAATAATAAACTTTGTGATAGTTAGAGAAATCTAAGAATGACAAGATAAAATGGAAATTAAGAATTTTACCATCACCAAAAGAGACGGCTCCAAGGACCGTTTCTCACTCGACAAGATTATGAATGCCATCATCAAGGCGTTCGACTCTGTGAAGGAGCCTGTGGATCTGGGTAATGTGTCCAAGATTCTCAGTAGGCTTGATATCTACAATAATATCAAGGTGGAGGATATTCAGAACCAGGTAGAGGAGGCGCTCATGTCTGAGGGCTACTACAAGGTGGCCAAATCGTTTATGCTCTATCGCCAGCAGCATACCGAAGATCGCGAGACGCTGGAGCGTATGCGCTTTGTGGCCGACTATCTGGAAGCTACCAATGCTGCGTCGGGTTCCAAGTATGATGCCAATGCCAATGTGGAGCACAAGAATATCGCTACGCTGATAGGTGAACTTCCCAAATCGAGCTTTATCCGTCTCAACCGCAAGTTGCTTACAGACCGTATCAAGAAGATGTATGGCAAGGAGTTGGCTGATGAGTATATCGACAAGCTGACGCACCATTATATCTATAAGAACGATGAGACATCGCTCGCCAACTATTGCGCTTCTATCACCATGTATCCCTGGCTGATAGGTGGCACCACGTCGATTGGCGGCAACTCGTCGGCACCTACCAATCTCAAGTCGTTCTGCGGTGGATTCATCAATATGGTGTTCATGGTCAGCTCGATGCTGTCGGGAGCCTGTGCTACCCCAGAATTTCTGATGTACATGAACTATTTCATCGGCAAGGAGTATGGCAAGGATTATTTTAAGCGGGCCGATGAGGTGGTGGACCTTTCCATCAAGCAGCGCAGCATCGACAAGGTGATTACAGACTGCTTCGAACAGATAGTCTATTCGCTCAATCAGCCGACTGGCGCACGCAACTATCAGGCCGTGTTCTGGAACATTTCCTACTACGACAAGTATTATTTTGAGAGCCTTTTCGGCAACTTCTATTTCCCGGATGGCACACAGCCCGATTGGGAAGGCGTGTCATGGTTGCAGAAGCGCTTCATGAAGTGGTTTAATGCAGAGCGTACCAAGACGGTGCTCACATTCCCTGTAGAGACAATGGCCATGCTTACCGAAAACGGCGAGTGCAAGGATGAGGAGTGGGGAGATTTTGCCGCAGAGATGTATGCCGAAGGCCACAGCTTCTTTACGTATCTCAGCGACAATGCAGACAGTTTGAGCTCTTGTTGCAGGTTGCGCAATGAGATTCAGGACAATGGTTTCAGTTATACGTTGGGTGCCGGAGGTGTCTCAACGGGGTCCAAGAGTGTGCTCACGGTCAATCTGAACCGTTGTATACAGTACGCGGTGAATCATCAGATGGATTACGAGGAATATCTCGGAGAGGTTATCGATCTTTGCCATAAAGTACAGATGGCGTACAACGAGAACCTGAAGGAGCTCCAAGAGCATGGCATGCTGCCGTTGTTTGATGCCGGTTACATCAATTTGGGCCGTCAGTATCTCACCATTGGAGTGAATGGACTGGTGGAAGCTGCCGAGTTCATGGGGCTTAAGATCAATGATAATCCCGAGTATCTGGTCTTTGTACAGACCGTATTGGGTATCGTTGAGAAGTACAATAAGAAGTATCGCACCAAGGAAGTGATGTTCAATTGTGAGATGATTCCAGCAGAGAATGTGGGTGTGAAGCATGCCAAATGGGACCGTGAGGACGGCTATTTTGTTCCGCGCGACTGCTACAACTCTTATTTCTATGCAGTAGAGGACGACAGCCTGACGGTAATCGATAAGTTTAAGTTGCACGGCGCACCCTACATAGAGCATCTCACAGGTGGCTCTGCCCTCCACATGAACCTGGAGGAGCACTTGAGCAAGGCACAGTATCGCCAACTGTTCCGTGTGGCGGCACAGGAAGGATGCAACTACTTCACCTTTAACATTCCCAACACGGTGTGCAATGATTGTGGACATATCGATAAGCGTTACCTGAAGGAGTGCCCGGTATGCAAGAGCAAGAATGTGGACTATCTTACTCGCATCATCGGATATCTGAAACGTGTCAGCAATTTCTCTCAACCGAGACAGGAAGAGGCCAGCAGGAGGTATTATGCTCAAGTACGTTAATGTCGGAATCGTCTTTCAGGAAATCCCCGACGAGGTGACGCTGGCCATCAATATCAGCAACTGCCCGTGTCGGTGCCCGGGTTGCCACAGCAGTTATTTGTGGAATGATGTCGGCATTCCCCTTACGACAGATGTATTGGATGAGTTTGTCGGAAAATTCGGAACCGATATCACCTGTATCTGCTTTATGGGCGGTGATGCCGAACCTGAATATGTCAGCCAACTGGCCGGATATCTGCACCAAGCCCACCCCAATTATAGGGTGGGGTGGTACAGTGGTCGACTGCGTATTGCGCCTACGGCATGCAAGCGGATGTTTGATTATATCAAAGTGGGGCCTTACATTGCGCATCTCGGTTCGTTGAAGTGCAAAACCACTAACCAACGGCTTTATCAGCAGGTGGAAAACCACGAATTTAAGGATATCACCTATCGTTTTTGGAGTAGAAATGAGTAAACCGCCCATCATGTCAGCAGCACAGGCGAAAGCAATGGTGGCGAAGCCACGTGTAGCGATAATTGACCCCAATACGCTTGCAATCATTGGCTTGCGCCAGATACTGCAGCAAGTCATGCCGATCATGGAGGTGGATGTCTATGGTTCCTTCGAGGAGTTTGAATTGTCGGATACAGACCGGTATTTCCACTATTTTGCAGCTGTCAACATTGTATTGGCTCATCGCGTGTTTTTCTTGGACAGATGTCAGAAAACCATTGTGCTCACCGTGGCCAAAGACTCGAATGTGCAGTTGACGGGTTTTCATAGTCTGTGTGTGCATGTGCCGGAAGAGCAGTTGGTAAAGTCTGTCCTTATGTTGGAACAACGTGCCCATGCGCATGGCCGAAATCTCCCGGAGATGCCGCGCGTGCAGCAGGCCAATCCGCTGACGAGTAGGGAGGTAGAGGTCTTGGTGCTCATCGTGCGTGGGTATATCAACAAGGAGATAGCCGACAGACTCAATATCGGGCTGACAACGGTTATTTCCCACCGTAAGAATATTATGGAAAAGTTAGGGCTGAAGAGTGTTTCGGCCCTAACCATTTATGCTGTCATGAACGGCTATGTGGATGTAGACAAGATATAGCCCCTCTCAGAGTAGGGGGGCGATGAGATGGGCAAACCATCCCTTGAATTTTTGCCAAGGACTACGCCACGCATCCCACTTCTCTTCATCAAGCAAGAAGCAATCTTTTTTCTCATTCTCAAAGAGTCGGTCCAATTCTTTGGTCGTGCACGAGTCGACAATGACCGCATTGGCCTCGTAATCCCAGCTGAGGCTGCGTGCGTTAAGGTTGGCACTGCCCACAGTACAGACTTTTCCGTCTACCATGATGATTTTGGTGTGGTGAAAACCAGGCTCGTACATCCATAGCTTACAGCCCTTTTTCATGAGTTTGTGGGCATTGTAGAAGCCGCAGTCGGGCGTAAGCGGAATATCGCTTTTCACCGACAGCATAATCTCCACTTTTACTCCTCTTTTGGCAGCGTTGCGCAAAGCTTTTTTCAGCGAATGGTTGAGTGTGAAATATGGATTGATGAGTTTGATGCTATCTTGCGCGCAGTTGATGGCGTTGACATAGAAGGTGCGGATAATCTCATTGCTCACCCGAGGTTCCCTGTTGATGATACCGACCATCTTCTTCTCTTTTGTGGAAGTCGTATCAGGCTTGAGACCTGTAAAATAGCTGGTATCTGTGTAGTCCCCGCGATAGTATTGGCTGCCATGCACGTTCTGTCCGGTCACTTTGTTCCATAGCTTGAGGAAGATACGCTGAAGCGTGTTTACCTCGCTGCCTTCTATCCGGCAGTGCATGTCGTGCCACGAGCCCACTTGCGGTGTCCCGTTGATATAATAGTCGGCTACATTCATGCCTCCGGTATAGGCGATGCGCCCGTCAATCACCACAATCTTGCGATGGTCTCGGGTGAAGACGTGATTAATCCAAGGAAAAGTAATCGGGTCAAACTTATAGATTTCGATACCTTTTGCACGGATGGAGTCCAGATGGTTTCGTTTGAGCGGACGGTTGTTGGAGGAGTTGCCGAAAGCATCAAACAAGGCCCTGACTTCTACGCCCTCTGCAGCTTTCGCAGCCAGCAGTACCACCAATTCCCGAGTGATGGAATCGTTGCGGAAGTTGAAATACTCCAGATGGATGGAACTTCTGGCATTGCGGATGGCCTGAAACATGTCATCGAATTTCTCTTGGCCACTGGTTAGCAACACGACAGAGTTGTCGTGCGAAAAAGTGATACCCTTTTCCCTAAGTTTCCCAACTATCAGAGAGTCGGATTTCTGTGCCAGAGAGCAGGCACAGGCGCATAGCATCAAAATAAAAGTTATCCTTCTTCTCAAATTTTCTTTCACCTTACGCTCGTTTAGTTCAAATCATGCAGCTGTAGTGGTCTACGATACCAACCAGATGGTTTTCTTGATCCACCACCAGTACGGTGTGTATCTTGTATTGGTGCATGATACGCTGTATTTCTGTAATCTTGGTGTTGGGCAACACCGTCTTGGGATTCTTTGTCATGATGTCGCTCACTGTCTTGTCAAAGAATTGGGCCTGCCACTTCTCCATGGCGCGGCGGATGTCACCGTCTGTAATCAGTCCGGCCACTTTCCCGTCGGTCAGCGATACACCCAGCCCCAGTTTCCCTTTGCTCACCAGGATGATAGCTTCACCCAGATGCATATCTTGTGAGATGATGGGCATGTCTTCGCTGCGCATGACATCTGCTGCAGTCGTCAACAGCCGCTTACCCAACTCTCCGCCTGGATGGAACTGTGCAAAATCTCGTGGCTTGAAATCTCTGATTTCCATCAGTGCTATTGCCAGTGCGTCGCCCATAGCCAATGCGGCCGTGGTGCTGCTGGTGGGTGCCAGATTGAGTGGGCATGCCTCTTTTTTCACCCATACTTTGATATGGGCATTGCTGTATTTGGCCAACAGCGAGTGCTCGTTGCCCGTCATGGCGATGATGGGTATGTGCATGTGGAGCACCATCGGGATGAAGCGGAGCAACTCGTCGGTCTGCCCGGAGTTGCTGAGTGCCAGCACAATATCGTCGGATGTCATTACGCCAAGGTCCCCATGAAACACATCAAGTGGATTGATGAAGAATGCAGGTGTGCCGGTAGAGGATAGCGTTGCTGCAATTTTGGCTCCGATGTGTCCACTCTTGCCAACTCCAGTAACAATGATCTTTCCCTTACACTCGACAATCATCTTGACAGCTTTGTCAAAGTTGTCGTCCAACTGCGGTATCAGGTCAAGCAACGCTTGCGCCTCGTCTCGCAGACACTGTGCCCCATATTCGCGGACATGGGATAAACGGTCGGCAATCGTGTTCATAACAGCTTTGTAATCAAGTCTTCCAATTTGTCTAACTCAAGCATATTGGGACCATCGCTCAATCCCTTGTCCGGATTAGGATGTACCTCGAAGAAATAGCCCGTCGCGCCAAATGCCTTTGCTGCCAACGCCATAGCCGGCACAAACTGCCTGTCGCCGCTTGTGCTTCCGTTTCCGGCACCGGGTCTCTGTACGCTGTGCGTGCAGTCCATGATGACCGTCTGGACAATCTCTTTCATATCTGGGATGTTGCGGAAATCCACCACCAAGTTGTTATAGCCGAACGAGTTGCCGCGTTCCGTGAGCCAAACCTCTTTGGCACCAGCCTCCAGCGCCTTTTCCACAGGATAGCGCATATCTCTACCGCTCAAGAATTGGGCCTTCTTGATGTTCACGGTCTTTCCTGTTTTGGCTGCAGCTACCAGCAAGTCTGTCTGACGACAAAGAAAAGCCGGAATCTGTAATACATCCACCACCTGACCGGCAGCTTCCGCCTGCCAACTCTCATGAATGTCGGTGAGGACACGGAGTCTGTGCTTCTGCTTTACTTCATCGAGCATCTGCAGACCTTTCTCCAATCCCGGTCCACGAAATGAATGGATGGACGTACGGTTGGCTTTGTCAAACGAAGCCTTGAAGATAATGTCTGTATGTAAGTGGTTGTTGATGCTTACAATCTTTTGTGCGACGGTATCCAAGAGTTCTGCTGACTCTATCACGCACGGACCGGCTATCAATATGGGTTGCATAATCGTTACGAGGTTAAATGTATTGATGCAAAGGTAGTTAAAACTACCCATTCATGCAAACAATTAAAGGGTTATTTTGTTCCTGCTGTATCGTCTTTGCTTGTCTCTTGTATGATATGAATGTCGCGCTGTGGGAACGGAATCTCAATATTGTGTGCATTCAGCGCATTATAAACCGCCTCCATCACCTCGCCTTTGGCATACAGACCCGTCAGTACGGGCACCCAAACGATGATCTTGAAGTCGATACTGTTGTCTCCAAATCCGGTAAACACCACCTTCACCTCCTTCTTGGGGTCTCGGCATGTCAGCATGTTCACGGCTTCTGTGATGACTTGCTTCACCTCGTTGGCGTTGGAGCCGTATGCCACTCCAATGGGGATGGAAGCCAGTTCGTAACCATGATTTCGGGTCAGGTTTTTATAGTTCTTTGTGAATAGTTGTGAGTTTTGGAAAGCGATGACGCTTCCGTCTATCGTGTCCATGAGCGTAGAGGTGTAAGAGATGGAACTTACTTTTCCTCTTATGCCGTCACATTCTATGAGGTCACCCACCTTGATGCGGCCCATCATCAGCGAGATGCCGTAGTAGATATTTTCGATGATGTCCTTCATCGCAAAACCGATACCCGTAGACAATCCTCCCGACACCACTACGAGCCATGTGTTGTTGACATGGAAAATGCTGAGGGCCAGAATCAGCCATATACCCCACACCAGCACTTGCACCACATTCTTGGCCATCACGTTCTTGCTGGCAGCGGTAGACCTGTCGTTTCGCTCGAAGTGAAGTTTCAGAAAAGCCTTGGCGGTCTTGTTGATATAGTTGAAGATGATATAGAGTACAGTCACCAAGAAGATGGCGAAGATGCTGATCCTGAAGTTGGGCGAGTCGATGAACGTACTGCCGTAGATGCGCAGGGTGGTATCGCTCAGGTTGAAGATATCTGCTGCCCAATAGACGGAAAACATGACCGATGCCACAGCTGCAATGGGCAGCAGTACATGGTACACAAAGCGGTATCCGCACGTCTTTGTGATAGGCTTTTTGTCCAGTTGGTTACGACTGGCATAAGCACGGAGCAATCCGCTGAAGCAGGTGATGGTGAGGATGCACGTCAACTGCATAATCCACCATATCAACAGTTCTACGCTCAACAGTGTGTAGCCCGTCCATGAGCAACAAAGTGAGGCAATAAACACAGCAAACGAGAGGTAGGTATAGGTAACATCCGACTTAGGAACGTGCTTGCGCTGCCGTTTGATGGTATTCCATTGCCATATCGAGCATATCAGTAGGATAGGTGGGAGAATAAGGTTGGTCAGAATATTCGGTATCAGGATGATGCGGAAGCTGATGATGATGAAATCTATCATCATCAATGGCGCATAGATACGGAATCCGCTCTTGATTTCTGTCTTGCTGAGACGGATGAGCAACGAGATGAGGATAACCCCCAGCAGCCACGCATACTCTACCAGCAGGTCGCAGGCCATGATGATAAAGTTTTGGTCGGCCGTCATGCGGATAATCGCCAGCACAATGGCAAATGTCACCACGGTGGTAGACATGATGATGCAGGTGCGCTTGCTCATAAACACCTCTCGTATGCGGTTCACATCGTCTATGTGTAAGAGGCGGCTGGCGAAGTTGGCCCAGCGCTTGTCGCGCAACAGACGGGTCAGGGCAAAACGTAGCAGCACCAGATTGATGGCCACAGAGATAAGGCTGCCGAAGAGGATGATGGCCAGCAGACCGAACATCAGTCTGCTGTCCCATTGCGACCGGTTCCTGCTTTGGGGCTTGTATTTCTCGGTGAGGGTTACAGACGTCTCGCTCACGTTCGATTTCAGGTTGGCGAGTATCTGGAAAAAGTTCTCACCGCCATTGCTGAAGATGCTTTCCTGTATGTCCACATAGCGTTTTTGTGCATAGTCGTTGAGGCTGCGCAACTGTCGCTCTGTGCTGTGGTAATACCTGATATATTGGTTCAGCTGGTCATTGCTGCTTTTCAGCGTGCGCAAGATGTTTACGGAGAGTGTAAGACACACGTTGCGGTCGATGGCGGCACGTTCGGTAAGCGTGCGGTTGTTCATGGTACTCAGCACATTCACCAACGAGTCGAATCGGGCTATCTCTGTGGTCGACTGGTTGAGGTAGTTCTCAAACGGAATCACCGACTTCCTGAACTCATGGTACATCTGTGTGGCCTCATGGCACGCATAGGTGAGGTCGAAGATATAGCCGCTCTTCTGCGAATAGAGCATCAGCGAGTTTTGGCTGCACTGATTGATGATCGTATACATGTTCGAGGCCATCGCATCTTGCTGGTCCTTCATAAATCCCGTTTGCCGTTCCAACTCTATCCGATAGTTGGTCAGTTCTTCGCGTAGGATGGAGAGGGTGTTGGCAAGGTCTTTTTCCTTAAGCACAGCCATAGCAGGCATGGCCATGCAGAGTAGGAGCCATATAGTAAACAGCTTTATCTTCATATTTTTATCGTATATTGGTGCAAAATTACAGAAAAGAATCGGAATCTGTAAAAAATAAATTATAATTTTGCAGTCAACAACCAAAAACAACAGATAGTCATGATGCTCATTGCCGATAGTGGGGCCACCAAGACCGATTGGGCGCTGATTGCAGCGTCTGGTGCCGTACAGCTTTTTCATACCCAGGGTATCAATCCTGTCCATCAGACAGCGGACGATATTCGTTTCATCCTGCAACAGCTCGTTGGGCAGTGTCGTGATGCCTGTGACAGCTCGCAACCCATGCAGGTGTTTTTTTACGGGGCAGGATGCACGCCCCAACAGGCTCCCCAGGTGGCACAACTATTGACTACCAATCTGTCCACGTTGGCGCAGCAGATGCAGGTACAGGTGTTTTCTGATCTGATGGGAGCTGCCCGGGCGCTCTGTGGCCGACAGCCGGGTATCGCATGCATCATGGGCACAGGGTCCAATTCCTGTCTTTATGATGGCGAGGTGATACAGGCCAACACGCCGCCGCTGGGCTATATTCTCGGCGACGAGGGCAGCGGTGCTTCGTTGGGCAAACGCCTTTTGCGCGACCTCTTCAAAGGGCAGCTGCCTGAGCATCTGCGCAATCTCTTTTTGCAGGAATCGGGTTATACATACCCTGTTATAATAAATAAGGTGTATCGTCAGCCGCTTGCCAATCGTTTCTTGGCCTCGCTTACTCCGTTTATTTCCAGACATATCGATGAGCCTTCCTTGTGCGAGATGGTAGTCGATGAGTTTCGGGTGTTTTTCCGTTACAATCTTGCTGCCTATGGACGCAGCGACCTACCCGTGCATTTTGTGGGGGGAGTGGCACATGCATTCCGCAGCCAGTTGGCACTTGCTGCCGAGGCTGAGGGCTATCTGTTAGGGCAGACGGAGCCTGCACCTATCACAGGGTTAGTAGCTTATCATGTCCAATAAACCGAAGGGCTGCTCTGCTTCAATCCTGAAAAGTTGAAAAAAAACTTTGTTTTTTCCTTTTTATTGTCTTCGACTTGTGCTATCTTTAGATAAGATACTGTCGTCTCAACAATAAAAAGTTTAAAAAAACTTTGTTTTTTCCTTTTTATTGTCTTCGACTTGTGCTATCTTTGTACAAAGAATTGGAAATGGGTGTGATAAAGACTAATTATTGCGTGTTCTTATGAATGATGCCAACTCTTCTTGGGGCGGAAGGGTGACCGACGAGGAAACCCCGTGGTATGCTGTGCGTCTGTTTACGCCACGTCTGCGAGAAGTGGCCGACTGGATGGCCGATGCGGGTATAGATTATTTTATACCTATGGAGTATCGCATGGTTGCCAAAGGTGAGGGGAGGCCGGTCCGCACGTTGATGCCCGTGGTGCGCAACCTCATCTTCCTGCGTAAGGATAGGGAAGAGCGGCAGTTCAGGACACTGATAGCCAGTGTCCCTTACAAGCTTAGCGTGGTGCGTAAGGGCAAGGAGACGGGGGAGTACTATGAGATTCCTCATCGGCAGATGTGGGAATTTCAGATTATGTGCAATCCGGAGATAGAACTGAAACGCTATTTGTCGGAAGAAGAGGCCAAACTGAAGGCAGGGCAACCTGTGGAAGTGAAGTGGGGACCCCTCAAAGGACTCACGGGAAAGTTGGTTAGGGCCAGCAAGAAGTATTATCTATTGAAAGAGGTGCCCGGTGTAGGCGTGATGATCAAGGTGAGCCGCTGGTGCTGTGTGCCCATAAAGAGTAAGGAAAAAACAAAGAATCAATGAATAGGCGAAAAAAGGTAAAAAAGAGGCTTTACTGCCTGTCTTTTTTACCCTTTTTCCTATGCTTACTTGCCTCTCTTGAGGTGTTGCGCCCTCACCCTATCCCATGCCCTCCATTCGCCCACGGGGCAAGGGAACTCCTGCCACATCTATTATATAATTAACTTTGACCGAGGTGAAGGCGTCCATATCAGCCCGGAGGGCTGTACACTGAGTAACCGAGGGGCAACGCCCTCGGTCATGCGGCACCCAAACCCATCGTAGTCTGAAAGGCTGTACATCGGGGGTGTGATGTATTGCCCTTCAGGCAATAGGGCGTTGCCGCCTGTGCTGTCCGCGGGCGTTGCCTGCGGTTACTACTTGTACAGCCCTACGGGCTATGAGCATCAGCAGCATAGCCCTGAGGGGGCGACATATTATAGCACAGGGCGCGAGCCCTGTGTGTCAGTTAGCCTCTATAACTATGAGTTCTGTAAGGACGACATAAAAGGCCAACCCTTATTATGTCGCCCATTCAGGGCTAATTGGCTGTGACCACACTATTGGCGTCTTCTGCCACTTTGGGTGCCCTCACCCAAATCTTAATCCCTTATTGCTTGTATATTATGCAGAAGACTGTTTCCTGCTTCACCCCCTTTTACCTTAAAATTCGCTCGTGAAGTGGAACTTGATATGCTTGAAGTCTTGCTGAGCCATTGACAGCACATAGCCACTGTCGGCAAGGAACACATCGCGACCCTCTATATCCTTGGCGATATATTGGTACTTGCGTTTCTTGAAGTTCTCATACTCAGCAGCATCGTCGCTCTCTATCCAGCATGCCTTGTGCAGATGCACAGGCTCCCAACGGCAGCGGGCACCATATTCGTTTTCGAGACGGTATTGGATTACCTCAAACTGCAACTGGCCTACCGTTCCCACGATGCGGCGGTTGTTGAACTGGTTGACAAAGAGCTGTGCCACACCCTCGTTCATCAGTTGTTCGAGACCCTTGATAAACTGCTTCGACTTCATGGGGTCGTCGTTCTCAATGTATTTGAACAGTTCCGGCGAGAAACTGGGCAGGCCACGGAAGTGCATCAGTTCGCCCTCGGTCAGCGTATCGCCAATCTTGAAGATGCCGTTGTCGGGCAGACCTACGATGTCGCCGGGATAAGCCTCGTCGATGGTCGATTTGCGCTGCGCCATAAACTGCGTGGGCGACGAGAAGCGCACGGTCTTCCCCAGTCTTACATGCGTGTAGGGCTGGTTGCGCTGAAAACGGCCCGAGCAAACCTTGCAGAAAGCGATACACGAACGGTGGTTGGGGTCGATATTGGCGGTAATCTTGAAGATGAAGCCGCTGAATTTAGGTTCCGTCGGTTCCACCATACGCTCCTCGGCCTTGGTGGGGCGAGGGCTCGGTGCTATCTGTACAAAGCAGTCGAGCAGTTCTTGCACACCGAAGTTGTTGAGCGCGCTGCCAAAAAACACAGGTGCCACATCGGCCGACCGATAGGTGTCCACCTCAAAGGCCGGATACACGCCGTCTACCAGTTCCAGATCATCGCGGAGCTGCTGTGCCTCGCGCTCACCCACGTGTTGGTCCAGTTCTTGACTGGCAATGTCTACCTCCACCTTCTCCGTCACGCGCTGTTTGTTGGGCGTGAAGAGGTTGAGCTGCTGCTCATAGATATTGTACACACCCTTGAAGCGCAAGCCTTGGCCGATAGGCCATGAGAGCGGACGCACATGGATCTGCAATTCCTCCTCCAGTTCGTCGAGCAGGTCAAACGGGTCGCGTCCTTCACGGTCCATCTTGTTGACAAAGATGATGACGGGCGTATTGCGCATGCGGCATACCTCCATCAGCTTGCGGGTCTGCGTCTCCACACCCTTTGCCGAATCCACCACGATGATGGCCGAGTCTACCGCGGTGAGCGTGCGATAGGTATCTTCGGCAAAGTCCTGATGTCCCGGCGTGTCGAGAATGTTGACCTTGTAGTCATGATAGTCAAACTCCATGACCGAAGTAGACACCGAGATACCCCTTTGTTTCTCGATATCCATCCAGTCCGAGGTGGCTGTTTTTCTGATCTTGTTGCTTTTCACTGCTCCTGCCACTTGGATCTGTCCTCCAAAGAGCAGGAATTTCTCGGTGAGTGTCGTCTTACCGGCATCCGGGTGCGAGATGATGGCAAACGTTCTTCTGCGTTCTATTTCGTTCATTGTCGTTCGGTGTTATGCTTGTTCTAATTGGCAGACACATTCGGCCAGACTTTCTTCCCAGTGCGGAATCTCTATGCCGTAGGCCTGCTTGATCTTGGTCTTGTCGAGCACGCTGTAGTGGGGTCGCTTCGCCGGGGTAGGATACTCCGCCGTGTGCAGCGGGCGCACGTGGCAGCTGCTGATGCCGGCCATGCGGTGGATGGCCTTGGTGAAGTCGTACCAGCTGGCGGTACCCTCATCGGTAAAGTGATAAACCCCCGGTTTTACCCCTTGCCGGATGGCGGTCATGATGACGCTTGCCAAGTCGCGGGCGTAGGTGGGTGTGCCTATCTGGTCGAAGACCACACCCAGCTCCAGACGTTCGCGCCCCAGCCGGAGCATGGTCTTGACAAAATTGTTGCCAAAGGTGGAGTACAGCCATGCCGTGCGTATGATCATGGTGCGTTGGCAGTGGTCCTGTGCGGCCGTCTCCCCCTCCAGTTTGGTGCGCCCGTACATGCTGTTAGGGCAAGGATCGTCGGTCTCCACGTAGGGAGTGTGGTGCGTACCGTCAAATACATAGTCGGTAGACACCTGTATCAGAAAGCCGCCCCTGCGCTCTATGGCCTCGGCCAGATAGGCCGGTGCCACCGCGTTGAGCCTGTGGCAGAGTAGGGGGTCGCTCTCGGCCTTGTCCACGGCAGTGTAGGCGGCACAGTTTACGATACCGTCGATCTCGTGCCCGTCTACATAGGCTTGTATGGCCTCGGCATCGGTGATGTCGAGGTCTTGTACGTCGGTGTTGAAGAATCTGTGCTCACTGCAAGCGGCCTGTTGCAGTTGCAGTTCGTTGCCCAGTTGTCCGTTACATCCGGTGATGAGTATGTTCATAGCTTTTGTTTAGTCGTCTTCAAACTTCAGTCCCTCGGTATTATCCTTGATATAATAGTCGGAGAGCAGTCCCACAAAGGTGGTGATCTCCTTGATGGCTCGCTCCGTCTCGGGCGAGATCTCTTTCTTCTGCAGCCGCAGCATCAGGATGCCATAAAGCGCGTCGAGACAGGTCTCTATCTCGTTCAGCTGCTTGTCGCCCTTGTTTCGCAGTTCCACGATAAAGGGCAGCGCCTTGTAGTAGGCAGCGCTGTAAAACGGGAATTTGGACGATTGCAGCAACCGGTGGTGCAGGTCCACCACGTCGCCCAGCAGCACCTCGTTGATCTGCAGGTGGCCGTATTCGCGTTTCCCCTCCTCGTTCATCATGCGGACGAGGTTGCCAAACCAGTCTATCTCCTCGCTGCGTTGCTCGTCCGAGTAGTTGAATCTGCCGATATATTCGCGCTTGATCACGGGCAGCGAGCAGCCGTAAGCGCGTATGATGTCCTCAATCTGCCACATATACAGCAGATACTCGGCAATGGACTTCTTTCTGAGTTCTTGTGCTACAAACATTAGTAACTGAAAGTGTAAAGATTGAATGTGGTGCCAATCAGCATCAGCAGCGAGAAGAAGATGACCAGGCTGCCTATCACCTTATTGATAATAAGGATGCCGTTGGTGTCAAACTTTTCCTTGATCTTGTCGATGAGCCATGTCAGTCCAAACCACCACAGCAGCGCACCCACCACAATGCTCATATAGCCCAAGGTCATCTCGATGGGATGGTTGGGCACGACAAAGGCAAACTGGGCGAAGGTACCGATGAACAGAAAGATGATGAGGGGATTGGAGAATGTGACAAAAAACGCGGTGATGCCATTGTGAAGCAGAGACCCCTTCTTGTTGCCGCTGCGGTGCATCTTGCGGGTGGGATTGGCGCGGAAACAGCAGATGCCGAAAACCAGCAAGATGATGCTTCCGATAATCTGCAGCCAAAACTTGTTGGTGGGATTGGTGATGAGGTCCATGACAAAACTCATGCCCAGACCCGACAGCAGCGCATAGATGATATCGCTCACGGCAGCACCGATGCCGGTGACAAATCCGTACCAGCGCCCTTTGTTCAGGGTGCGCTGTATGCACAGCACGCCTACCGGTCCCATAGGAGCGGACGCGATGATGCCGATGAGCACACCCTTCAGTATCAGCGCAAGGATATCTATCTGAAATGGAAAAGCCATATCGTCTGCAAATTTACAAAATTAACTTGAAACAGGAAACCACAGATAGAAAAAATGTACTATGGGCATAAATTTTTCCGCTTAATGTTTGTCGGATATTAGTTTTTTCGTTACCTTTGTCAATATTATGAATCTATAACTAAAAATTAAATTTTAACGATATGGACGCACAGAATGAATTGAAGCCGTATGTAATAGGTCTTGACCTTGGCGGTACAAACTCGGTATTTGGAATCGTTGACAGCCGTGGCGAAATCAAGGCTACCACTGCCATCAAGACACAAATCTATGAGAATGTGGATGACTACGTAGCTGCATCGGTAGAAGCCCTGCAGGTCATCATCGATCAGGTGGGTGGCATCGACAAGATCAAGGCGATGGGTATCGGAGCACCCAACGGCAACTACTACAACGGCACCATAGAGTTTGCTCCTAACCTCAAGTGGGGTCACGACGGCGTTGTGCCATTGGCAGACCTCTTCTCTAAAGCATTGGGCATCCCTGTAGCGCTGACCAACGACGCCAATGCTGCCGCTATCGGCGAGATGACCTACGGCGTGGCACGTGGTATGAAAAACTTTATCGTGATCACCCTGGGTACTGGCGTGGGTTCCGGTATCGTGGTCAACGGTCAGCTGCTCTATGGCAGCGACGGTTTCGCCGGCGAGTTGGGTCACGTAGTGGTGCGTCCGTCGAATGGCCGTGCCTGCGGATGTGGCCGTAAGGGCTGTCTGGAGGCATACTGCTCGGCTACGGGTGTGGCTCGTACCGCACGCGAGTTTCTGGCTACCCGCGAAGACGCTTCCTTGCTCCGCGAACTCAACCCTGAGGATATCACATCGCTCGACGTGGCTATCGCAGCAGGCAAGGGTGACGAGATGGCTAAGGAGATTTTCGACTTCACAGGTGAGCTCCTCGGTGAGGCTTGCGCCAACTTTGCCGCTTTCTCTTCTCCCGAGGCATTCATCTTCTTCGGTGGCTTGACCAAGGCCGGCGACCTCATCATGAAACCTATCCTCAAGGGCTACAATGAGCATGTGCTCAATATCTACAAGGGTAAGGCCAAGTTCCTCGTCAGCGCACTCGACGGTTCTTCAGCTGCCGTTCTCGGTGCCTCTGCAGTGGGCTGGGATTTGTAAGACATACGTTTATATAATAGGTTATAAACTTGGGCGGGATCCGATGGTGGGTCTCGCCTTTTTCTTGTGGCTCGTTTTCAGGGGGTGTCGGCCACGTTTGGGGGGCGTATCGCAACTGCCATACGAGCGTACTGCAGTTGGTGTACGGTCGTACTGCAGTTGGAGTACGGTCGTACGGCAGCTGGAGTACGGTCATCAGATGCCGCATCGGGCACAGACAATGGAGGCTGTTGTGGCATTTCATGTCGCCCATTCAGGGCTCGCTGGCTGCGGGCGTGCTGTTTTCAAGTGGCGAGGTCAGAAAAACAAGGGGGCTTGCCGGTACACCTGACGGTGACTGGCAAGCCCCCTTATAGGGTTTCATGGAGTGAGGTTACTCCAGAATCTTAGTCATGTTGAAGGCCGAAATCTTGCCGTCCGGCCCCACGGTAGCCTTGATTTGGTAGCGTGCATGCTTCTCCTTGGAGGCATCGGAGCGGTCTATGTCTTGCGTGGCGGAGAACTGGACGGTGTATTCGTACTCGTCGATGCCCACTTCGCGCTTGTCTATCAGTATGTCGTCGCCCATCGACCAGAGCATCGAGGTGATATCGTCCTTGTAGATGCGGTGCATGAAGGTGATGACATCGCCCTTGGTGGCATCGGTCTTGCCGAGAAACGAGGTGAGGAAGGAGGCCACGGTACTGCCGAGGCCGTCTTCGTTGCGGGTGTTGATGCTTTGGAAGAAGTGTCTGAACAGGGTGGTGATGGCGGCGCGCTCGTCGGGCTGCACGTTCTTGGCCTTGCTGGCCCGCATGGCGTCGTTGGCCTCGTCTATGTGCTCCCCGTTGGCGTGGTTGTCTATGTACGACTGGTACGAGGCTTCCGTATCTTCGGCCAAGGCCGTCTGCCAGTCGAGCGAATCGATACGCCGTATCGCCTCCTGCTCATGGGCGCTGCCCGGATACTTGCTCATATAGGCAGCGATGGCGGTGCGTGTGCCGCTGACCAGGGCATCGGTCCATTCGGCCTCGGCCGCATTGAGCTGCGCCAGGTGCACCTCTATGGAGTCGCGGTGGGCTTGGGGGGCAGAGTTGTAAGTGTCGAGATAGCTCTGCAGCACAGCCGGGTCTTTGCTGGTGAGTGCATACTCGTAGGCATCGTTTTCTTTGCCGTTGTGGGCGTTGATGTAGAAATAGGCTGCCACGCCACATACGATGGCAAGGACTATGATGACAGAGGCCACGATGAGGCCAAGGTTTTTCTTGCGCGGGGGTTCGGGTGTCGGGGTGGGGGTGACAGGCGCCGGCGTGGCACCCTGTGTGGTCGGTGTTACCATTGGTCCAGCCGTTGCTGGCGTTGTGGGATGGTTGCAGGCCGGACAGGCAGTCTGATGGGTAAAATATAACTGGCCGCACTGTGGGCATCGGATAATCTTTCCTGCTATTTCCACGCCGCAGGAGGGGCAGACGGGTGCTTTGTCGCTTACAGCGTGCCCGCACTCGGGACATTTGATGATTGCCATAATGCTTTGTATGTTTTTAAAGTCTGTTTATCGGTGTCTGAATCTGATCTCCCGCAACCGGTGGTCGCCCATGAAACGGCTCTTGTCCACATGTCCGTTGATGCCGTTGATACGCCCCTTGGCCGTGTACTGCCAGAGCGTGATGTCGCGGCCGTCTTGGAGCACAGGTTCGCGCTTGGTGTATTGGGCTATCATGATCTTGTAGTCGTCAAGCAGATGTTGGAAGTTGTGATCGTAGAAGTTGGCACCCGTGTAGATCAGCGGCTTTTGGCGGTAGGCCTTTTCCACGAGCTTGAGAAACTTGAAGACAGAGTCCCTGAACTCTTCTTGCGACAGTCCGCTGCGTGTCTCTATGTCTATCATCGGTATCAGGTCTTGGTCTTCGGGCCTGCACTGTGCCATGAAGTTGCGGAGCTGGATCTCTTGGGGAATACGGGCGCGGTAGAAATGGTAAGAGCCTACCTTGAGCCCGTTCTGGTGTGCCAAGTCTATGTTTCTTCTGTACTTGTCGTCAATGTTGTCGCCGCCCTCGGTCGCCTTCAGGTAGACGTAGGCCATCTTGGCGTTTTCTCCTATGGCTTCCCAGAACACATTGCCCTGATAATGGCTGAGGTCGATACCGTGGATATGGCTGCATGAGTCCTCACACTCGGTCTGGGCATGTACGGCCGCGGCGAGGATGAGGGTATATAGTGTGATGATAATGCGATTCATGGCTGCAAAGTTACTGCTTGTCGGGCGCAATGCAAAATAAATAACATTTTTTTTTAATTCTATGGGGCATTGATGACTGCCCGACAGATACATTTAGCATCCATCTTATGAAAAAAACGTCAAATGAGACAGCCAAGACAACAACAGATAAAGTGTTGTATATGTGTTGCCTCTGTAGTCGTTGGGTCGCTTATTCTTCGAGCTCGGAGAGCGAATGGGCAAACCGCGAGAAGAAGTGGGCGATGGTTTCGGCCGGTGCATAACGGAAGAAGCGGAGCGTGCGGTGCAGATTCTGGCGCAGTGCCGTGGAGTTGTTGTGTACCATGCCGTTCTCGGCCTGCCAGAAGTGCATCTCTCCATCGGTTTCAGAGGGGGCATGGTCGAGTGAGCGCATGGTGAGGCTGAAAGCTTGCGGTTCCACCTGTTGTACGAAGGGCACCTCGTCTTGCTCAAAATCGAGTACGCTGATGAGTACGCTGCCTTGCAGCTGGGCCATCCGCTGCAGGTGCAGGGTGTGGAGCCAGCGTTCCAGTTTGACAAAGTCCACCTTGTCGCCCTTGGTACGCAAATACCGGCCCAGCGAGATGGCGTGTCCGATGGAGATACCTCTGGTCAGTATGCCTACGGTGCCATCGACCAGGAGATTGAGCAGATACAGCGTGTCCATCGAAGCGTCGATGACGTGGGGTTCGCCTTTGCGTATGCGGTCGAGACGGCGGTTGAGCATCTTGTTGGAGAGAGTCGTATCGGCAGCGGCTGCAACAGCGGGGGTGTCGATCTGCAGGTTGAGCACATCGCGTGGCAGTTCTATCCCCTTGTCGTACTGGTGATTACGCAGTCCGCGCAGGGCTATGTCGCCCACGCGCTGTGCCTGTGCGATGCCCATCAGCCGTCGCCACTTGTAGGGCGACATGGGTTCGAGGGTGTCAAACTCGTTGAGGGCACCCGACCGGAGCAGTTTGAAGAAGTTGCGTTTGACGATGTCCATCAGCTATATTTCTTTGGGTACCTGAACAAGATGCAGAGCAGGGCGGCAACGCCGATAGTCATAGGATAATAAAGGTAGGGGAGTATCTCTATCGGACTCACTCCCGCCAGTCCGGCGGCCAATAGCATCTGCACGCCGTAGGGGATAAGCCCCTGTACGGTACAAGAGAAGGTGTCGAGGATAGAGGCAGCCTTGCGCTTGTCCACGCCGAAGCGGTCGCCTATCTTCTTGGCGATGCCGCCCACGGTGAGTATGGCCACCGTGTTGTTGGCTGTGCAGACATTGACCAGGCTTACCAGTGCTGCGATAGAGAGTTCGGCGCCCCGTTTGGTATGTACGTGGGCGGTAAGCTTCTCTATGAGATAGTCTATGCCGCCGTTTTCCCGAATCATCTCCAGCATGCCTCCGGCCAACATGGCAATGATGACCAGTTCGCCCATGCCTACAATACCCTTGCCCATAGCGCCGAACCAGTCGTAGAGGCCATAGGTGCCGTCGGCCATGCCGATGATGCCGCAAAGAGCTATGCCAATGGTGAGCACAGCCATCACGTTCATGCCCATCAGGGCTATGACGAGCACGGCAATGTAGGGTATCACCTTGGTCCACTGTACGTCGGGTACCTGCGGAGGTGCCTGCAGGGACAGTCCCATCAGGGCATAGATGACAAGGACGATGATGGCTGCCGGAGCCACAATCTGCGAGTTGACCTTAAACTTGTCGCTCATCTTACATCCTTGCGTCTGGGTCGCTACAACGGTAGTGTCGGAGATGAACGAGAGGTTGTCTCCGAAATAGGCACCGCCCACGATGACCGCAGCCATAAGCGGGATGCTGGTATGAGTGCTCTGGGCGATTCCCACGGCAATGGGCACAAGAGCCACCACCGTGCCTACGCTGGTGCCGATGGACACCGAGATGAAGCAGGCTGCCACAAACAGGCCGGGAAGCAGCAGGTCGGAAGGCAAGGCCGTCAGTGCCAGATTGACGGTCGCGTCGATGCTGCCCATCTCCTTGGCCGATGCGGCAAAAGCACCTGCCAGCACATAGATCCACAGCATCAGCAACAGACGGTCGGCACCTGCGCCGCGGCTGAAGGTGTCGATACGTCGCTGCAGGGGCATTGTCGCCGAGATGGCTACGGCGTAGATGCTGGCCACCATGAAGGCCACGGTGATGGGTACCTTGTAGAAGTCGCCTGCAATGAGGGAGAGTATCAGGTAGAAAAATATGAATACGAAGAGTGGCGACAGCGCCAAAAGTCCTTTGCGGTTGCTCATACCTATCATTAATATAATGTACGTCGGTAGAAATCCATATTCTCACGGGTGATCAGTTCTATCGGCATGTAGTTGACAGGGGTAATCTCTTGCTTCATCACGATGGCGTTGAAGAGTGCCTCCATACATGCGTACCCCTGAACATACGCATGTTGGGCTATCAGAAACGAAATGCTTCCCTCGCGCAGGCAGAGCGCGTTTTTGTTCACCATGTCGTATCCCATAATCTTCACGTCTTTCCGCTTCTTGCGCAAGAGATAGTCGCCTACAATATGGGCTTTGGAGTTGAAAGTGATACAGTGGTGAATTTCCGGATGCTGCTTGAAGAATTCATCCATCAACGGTTCGTAATCGGCTGTAGTTCCGGCGGTTGGCATGTTCAACTCTACGATACGTATATGCGGAAAGTGCTTCTCCATATAGTTTTTGAAACCCACCTCGCGGTTCTCCTGCTGCCTGCTGACCACACGTCCGTCTCGCACCAATCGCATCAGCATGACGGCCGTTTCCTGCCCTGCGATGAGCATCAGCATCTTGGCGGCGAAAAAACCGCTGCAAAAAGAGTCTTGTCCGAAAAAGGCAAGGGGCTTGAGGTCGGGGATGTTGGAGTCGAGCAATACAAACGGCACCTCCAAGGCATGCAGCCGCTCGGTGAAGGGTTGTGTCGTCTCCAGGTCGGCTGGCACAATGATGACACCGTCGGGCTTGATGTCAAGACAGTGGCGGCTCTGCTGTACGAAAGAGCCGTTGACAAACCTGTCGTAGTAGATGATTTCGAGGCCGATATGGAAGTCGCGTCGGGCCTCGCATGCCTTGACAGCTCCTGTTTCTATCTCCTGCCAGTATGCCTCTGACTCATAGCGGGGCATGAGCAGGGCAAACGTGTACGATCTGTTGCTGGCCAATGCGCTCGCGTACATGTTGGGGTGGTAGTTCATCTCCTTGAGCGCGCGTTCAATCTTTTCCCGGGCACCGGGGGAGACATTGGGACGACCATGCAGCACCCTGTCGACCGTTCCGACAGAGGTTCCGGCTCTTTCGGCAATATCTTTTATTCTGATTTTCTCTGTCATAACAATATTATAAAGACGTATGCAAAATTAACAATAAATTATGTGAAAGGGGAAAAGTGCCAACATTATTTCACTCGGCAGTGACATTTTTCTTCAATTTATTTTCGAGTTATGGAAATAATGATTACTTTTGTCTGACGAACATTATAATAATAATCTATTTAAAGGTTTACATGGCTAAAATAGTGACTATGGGCGAAATCATGCTTCGCCTCTCTTCACCGGGACAAAAGAGGTTTGTCCAATGTGAAAGCTTTGATGTAGTTTACGGAGGTGGTGAAGCCAACGTGGCTGTAAGTTGCGCCAACTATGGGCATTCGGCATACTTCGTAACCAAATTACCTGACCATGAAATAGGACAATGCGCTCTTAATGCGTTGCGCAAGTATGGGGTCAATTGTGAGTATGTGGCACGTGGCGGTAACCGTCTTGGCATATACTATCTGGAAAGCGGTGCCAGCATGCGCCCTTCCAAAGTGATTTACGATCGGGCTGGCAGTTCTATGGCCGAGGCCGCCCCCTCTGATTTCGATTTTGATGCTATCTTCGAAGGTGCAGACTGGTTCCACTGGAGCGGTATCACGCCTGCCATCAGTGACAAGGCCGCTGTGCTCACACGCTTGGCCTGCGAGGCTGCCAAGCGGCATGGAGTAACGGTGAGCTGTGACCTCAATTTCCGTAAAAAACTGTGGACACCGGAGAAGGCGCAGCAGGTGATGAAGCCGCTGATGCAGTATGTGGATGTATGTATCGGTAACGAGGAAGACGCCAAACTGTGTCTGGGATTTGAGCCGGAAGCCAATGTCGAGAAAGGCGAGACAGCCGCAGAGGGCTATTATGGCATCTTCAAGGGTATGATGGAGACTTTCGGTTTCAAGTATGTGGTCAGCACTCTTCGTGAGAGCCTCTCGGCCTCGCACAATGGTTGGAAAGCGTTGAGCTATGACGGCAAGCAGTTCTATCAGAGCAAGCATTACGATATCTTGCCGATCATCGATAGGGTAGGTGGAGGAGACTCTTTCTCTGGCGGTCTGATTCATGGCCTCATTACCTACGGCGGAGATCAGGCAAAGGCGTTGGAGTTTGCGGTGGCAGCCTCGGCACTGAAGCATACTATCCCCGGTGATTTCAATCTGGTAAGTAAGGAAGAAGTGGAAAATCTGGCCGGCGGCGACGCTTCCGGTCGTGTACAACGATAATAGACGATATGGCAAGATTCAGTAAAGTTCAGGTTATTCAGGCCATGCGCGACACCGGTATGGTGCCGGTGTTCTATAGTGCCGACTTGGAGGTATGCAAACAAGTGATTATGGCATGCTATCAGGGTGGTGTGCGTGTTTTTGAGTTTACCAATCGTGGCGACTATGCCCACGAACTGTTCGGACAGCTGACCAAATGGTCTGCTGAAGCGTGCCCGGAGATGATTCTGGGTGCAGGTACGGTCATCGATGCTCCCACTGCTGCACTGTATATGCAGTTGGGTGCCAACTTTATCGTAGGGCCAAACTTCAATCCGGAGATAGCGACGGTCTGCAACCGCAGGTTGGTACCTTACAGTCCTGGCTGCGGGTCGGTCAGCGAAATCAGCGATGCTCAGGCTGCCGGATGTGATGTGACCAAAGTGTTCCCTGCCGGCAATGTGGGTGGGCCGTCGTTTGTCAAGAACGTGTTGGCCCCCCTGCGTTGGAGCAACATCATGGTGACGGGTGCGGTCAGTCCTGAAGAAGACAATCTGAGAGAGTGGATACAGAGCGGTGTGCTGTGTGTGGGCATGGGCAGCAAACTGTTTCCCAAACAGGTGATAGCAGCTGGCGATTGGCAGCGTATCACAGACAAGTGTATAGAAGCATTAGGATATATTGCAAAAGCCAGACTGTAGGCATAAAGGTATAAAAGGCTCCATGATACTGCTGTGTATCTGGAGTCTTTTTGTGTTTTCAGGTTGTTCAGGAGCAGACACTGCACAGGTGGACAAACTGAATGAGAAGGCTTATGCGAGCCATTATACGTGTCTCGATTCTACCCGCATCTATGCGCAGGCCGCTTTGGAACGGTCTGAGGCTTATGGAGACGGACGAGCCGAGGCGTTGAACCATCTGGCCTTTGTGAGTATGGCGCGGATGGACTACGCCAAGGTCAAAGAGCTGATTGGCGATATGGGCAAGGTGACCGACAACCAAATCGAGTTGCTGGTGGCCGATGTGCAGATGATGAGACTCTGTCAGAGGCAGTCGCACAACAAGGATTTCTATGTCTATCGTGAGCGCGCGTTGCACCGTATCAACCGTATCGAGGAAGAGCAGCAACTGCTTACACCCCATCAACGTAAGCGGATGGCCTATGCGTTCACCGAGTTTCATATCGTTGCTTCCACTTATTTTTATTATGTAGGTCTCACTGATGAGTCGGTGGCCGAACTGGAGGCCATCGAACACAGCGGATATTTGGAACAGGATGCAGTGCAGATGATGAACTATCTCTACAATGTGGGTTCTGGCGGCATCATCCATACCGGTACACCAGCCGAAATCTGTCAAGCAGAGTTTGAGTACCTCATGCGCTGCTATCTGATGGCGCAACAGCAAGAATCTGTGTTTTTTGTAGCTCAGTCGTTGCAGGGACTGAGTGAACACCTGCAGCAATCGGTATTCAGAGACGGACTGATTGCGGACAATTTGCCGGCCATCAAGTTTGTGAATACAGACAATATGCCCGACTCTCTGATAGCGGGCAACTTGGCGGAGCGTGCCTTGGAACTTTTCAGTCGGTATGGCGACGTGTATCAGACAGCCGGTTCGTACCGCACTTTGGCACAATGCTATTGGGAATTGCAAGATTATCCCTCGGCCATTATCTGCCTGAACAAAGCCCTGACCACCGATACCATCATACAGCGTGCCCCTGACTTGGTAGCTTCCATTCGCGAGCAGCTTTCGCTTGCCTACTCGGCCATAGACGACAAGCCCAACAGTGATTATAACCGCAATATCTATCTGGATATGCAGGAGAAGACTCGTCAGGACCGGCAGTTGGAAGCGCGTGCAGAGCAATTGGGCGAGTCGTCCGAACTGCTTAATGGGATGATGTTGGCGGTTATCCTGATGATTGTGTTTGTGGTGGTACTGCTGGTTGTGTTCGATATGATGCGTCGCAAGGCCGAGAAACGTCATCCTACCGCCGGGCTCTTCCAACCTTTGGAAGCGTGGAAGGAAAGCTATGCCGAGCATGTGCAAAGACAAGAAGAGGCACACGAAGAGATCGAAGAGCAGACCAAACTGGCCGAGTTGCACCTGCTCAACAACAAGAAGCGCAATCTGGAACAGCGTGCCAAGATAGCCTTGGTCAACAGTATCACGCCTTTTATTGACCGAATCATCCATGAGGTGCGCCAACTACGTCAGGAAGACGATGAAAAGCGCAAGTCGGAGCGTTTTAATTATATCGCCGAACTGACCGATAAGATCAACGAATACAACAACGTGCTGACCAACTGGATCCGAATCCGTCAGGGACAGCTCGATTTGCGTATCGAGAGTTTCCCCTTGCAACCGCTTTTTGACATTGTGGCCAAAGGGAAAATGAGTTTTGCGCTCAAGGGTATTACTTTGGAGGTGGCCGACACCGACGTGGTGGTGAAGGCCGACAAGACGCTCACCCTGTTTATGATCAATACCCTTGCCGACAATGCCCGCAAGTTTACATCCGATGGCGGCAAGGTGCGTGTCGAGGCTTTGCGTACCCAAGAATACGTTGAGATCAGTGTGGCCGACACCGGAATAGGGATGGACGAGCGACAGTTGGCGCACCTGTTTGACCACAAGCCCATCTCTGATGAGCATGGTGTGCTACAGGAGGGCAAGAGTCATGGCTTTGGGCTGATGAACTGCAAGGGTATCATAGACAAGTACAAGAAGACGAGCCAGCTCTTCGCCTGCTGTGGTATCGGAGCCGACAGCGACGGCAAAGGTAGCCGTTTCTGGTTCCGTCTTCCGCTTGGTGTGGTCCGTCTCTGTATCTTCATTTCTTGTCTTTGTGGAATGGAAGTTCATGCCCACACGGCAGTAAGCAAGAGTCAGCAGTTTGCCGATTCTGCTTATTTCAGCAATATAGCCGGAACCTATGCCCATACGATGGAGATGGCAGACAGCTGTATCTACTATCTGAACCGGCGTTATAAGCATCTGTGTCCCCAAGGCCGCCAGTTTATGAGCCGATATGATGCTCAGGGCATCGAGGGGGCAGAGTTGTGCTGGTTCAAGGATAGCCTCGACATCGATTATACCACCATCCTTGACGTGCGCAACGAGATATCTGTGGCAGCTTTGGCACTCCATCAGTGGGATGTTTACAGTTATAACAACAAGCTCTACACCCAACTTTTCAGGGAGCGAAGCGCCGATGCCTCTTTGGGCGACTATGTGCGGGTGATGCAGCGGTCTGAGGTCAATAAGAGCATTGCCATCATTCTGCTTATCCTTTTACTTGTCTTTCTGTTACCCGCTTATTATCTACTCTATTACCGTCACCGACTAATGTATGGCTATTGTGTGGAGCGAATCCGCCGCATCAATGCCTTGTTGGAGGGCGATGCCACGCCAGAGGAGAAACTGGAGCGTATCGGGGCCATCTGGAGCAGTCACCATCTGGTACCTGACCGCCGGGTTGATACCCTTCGGCAACTGGTCGCGCAGATACAGGAAGCGCTTCGCCACTCCATTGACACCGAAAAACGTTGGCAGACGCAGATGGAGTTGGCCACAGACGAACTGAGGCGTCGGCAATACGAGAGCGACAGGCTGCATGTGAGCAACAGTGTGCTCGACAACTGCCTCTCTACGCTCAAACACGAGACAATGTACTATCCTTCGCGCATCCGGCAGATTGTGGATAGCCAGCCTTGCGACTTGGAGGCACTGGGTGAAGTGGCCGATTACTATCATGCCCTTTACTCCATCTTGAGCGAACAGGCCATGCGTCAGATAGAGATGCCGCTGCGTCCTAATCCGGATATGATGGACTATCTGCTACAGATTCTCCGCAGGGGTGGAGGAGGAATGCCTTTGCGTCTTTCCGAACAGCAAGGTGCCGGCGGGTACCGCATAGTCTCTGTGTATCTGTCTGGGCTCAGTCTCACTACTGACCAATGCAGGAATCTGTTTACCCCGCAGACAGTCGATGTGCAGTTTCTTGTCTGTCGGCAGATAGTGCGCGAGTTGGGCGAGTGTACCCACGCACGCGGCTGTGGCATCTCTGCACATGTGGCTGAAGAGGGAACCGTGGTGGAGATAGTAGTGCCCGATTCGCTCGAATGGAATTTACAGCAAGCATAATATCAACCAATTAGAATACAGATACGTATATGGACAATTTTAAAGTCATTATTGTAGAGGATGTGCCTCTTGAACTGAAAGGGACTGAGGGTATTATCCGCAACGAGATACCAGAGGCCGAAATCATCGGCACTGCCGACAGTGAGCAGGCATACTTCAGGCTGGTCAAGCAGCAACTTCCCGACTTGGTGTTGCTCGATTTGGGCCTGGGAGGTTCCACTACGGTGGGCGTAGAAATCTGTCGCTACACCAAGGAGCGTTATCCGGCGGTCAAGGTGCTCATCTTTACAGGAGAGATTCTGAATGAGAAACTTTGGGTGGATGTCCTCGATGCCGGTTGCGACGGCATCATCCTCAAGAGTGGTGAACTGCTCACACGCAGCGATGTCGCCAGTTGTATGGCTGGCAAGCGGATGGTCTTCAACCAACCCATCCTGCAGAAGATAGTGGAGCGATTCAAGCAGAGTGTGGACACTCGTATCATGCACAACGAGGCGATGGTGGACTATGAGATCGACGAATACGATGAGCGTTTTCTCCGTCATCTGGCCCTGGGCTATACCAAGGAGCAGATTACGGCGCTCCGAGGGATGCCCTTTGGCGTGAAGAGTCTGGAGAAGAGACAGAATGAGTTGGTGCGCAAGCTCTTTCCCAATGCCGCGGGTGCCGGAGTCAATGCCACACGTCTGGTTGTCAGGGCTTTGGAACTGCGCATCTTGGACATAGACCATCTGCAGCCGGATGAAGCATAGACTCCCCTATATTGCCTTGGCACTCTGTGTGGCAGAGGTGTTGCTGGTGCTGGTGGTCTGGATGCTTACCGCCATCGAGCCGCATCTCCCCCTGCGCTCGCCACTGAGTCCGGAGGGCATACGATGGCTGTTTGGCCGCTATACCCACAGCCTTGCCACGCCCCTTTTGGCATGGTTGGTACTCTGTGTCATGGCCTATGGCACGCTGACCGACAGCGGCCTATGGTGGGTATGGCACCGGGGACGACGTAGGCGGGGTGTCCGCGAGCGTTTCGCATGGCACATTGTGGTGGCTGAGGCAGCCTTGGTGGTTGTCATCATGCTCTTGCTCACCGCCATGCCTCAAGCCATCCTGCTCTGTGTTACTGGCGGCCTGTGGCCCAGCAGTTTCTCGTACAGTCTTGTGCCTGTGGTGTGCTTCTCGCTGATGGTGATGGGGGTTACCTACGGTCTTGTGTCAGACAAATACCGTAGTTTGGCCGATGTATTTGCCGGTGTCTGTTCCGGCTTCTCCGCTTCGGGCAGCCTGTTTGTGCTGTTGGTATTGGCATCTGTGTTGTGGCACACGCTGCAGTTTATCCTGTCTGCCTATTGAGGTGGGCATGCTTTTCCCCTTACTTGTTGGTTTCTATAAACTGTAGGAAAAATAATTATGGGCTATTTGTTTGGTGGATAGGGGGATAATTGCTAAATTTGCAGACAGAAACTAAAATAACAACTATAAGATATGAACGTGTTGATTGCATTTGTCGCATTGGTGGTGATTGCCCTCGTAGGCTGGGCCATTGCGGAGTTTAAGAACAAGAATTTCGGCTATACCATCTCGGAAGAGGAGATTGAGGCTGCGCACCACGAGGCTGCGCACCGTAGCCCCGATGGTAAGGAGATGGGTATCAAGCAGGTGATTGAGACCATCAGTACCAAGGGTTTCGAGGCGCAATAAGTGGCGATAGTACCCCGCAAAAGCGCGAGAGGGAGACGATGGTTGTCGTCTCCCTCTCGCGCTTTTGCTATATATAGAGGATGGTTACATGGCAATCTCGCTCAGTTCGAGCCATCTCATGGTCTTCTCGTCCAGCTCTTCCTTGAGTTGCGGGAGTCTCCGGCTCTTTTCCGTCAGTGCTTCCACAGACAGCGTGCCGCTGCAGAGCGCTTCCTCGATAGCTTTCTGTTCCGTCTCCAGCTCTTCTATCTCTTTCTCCAGTTGCTCAAATTCTCTTTTTTCGGCGTAGCTCATCTTCCTGCGTGTCTCGTTGCGGTACACTCTTTTCTCCTTTTTTGGCGCGGGAGCCGCCTCTGCCACAGCCTTGCTTTGCAGAGTGGCATACTCACGATACTGGGTATAGTTGCCAGGGAAGTCTTCCACCTCGCCTTGGCCGTGAAACACAAGCGTATGGTCCACCACCTTGTCCATGAAGTAGCGGTCGTGGCTCACCACGATGACACATCCGGCAAAATCTTGCAGGTAGGCCTCCAGCGCTTGTAGCGTGGGGATGTCCAGATCATTGGTCGGCTCGTCGAGGATGAGGAAGTTGGGATTCTCCATGAGCACCGTACAGAGGTAGAGCTTGCGGCGCTGTCCGCCACTGAGTTTGTAGACATAGTCGTATTGCTCCTCGGGCGTGAAGAGGAAGTGCTGCAACAGCTGGGTGGCTGTGAGTGTACGTCCGCCACCGAGGTCTATCCGTTCGGCCCGCCGCGTAATGGTGTCGATCACGCGCTGTTGCTCGTCGAAGACCATGCCCTCTTGCGAGTAGTAGCCAAACTTGACCGTCTCCCCGATGTCAAACCGTCCACTATCGGGCTGTTCCAGTCCCAACAGCAGCTTGATGAAAGTGGACTTGCCGGTGCCATTGGCACCCACTATGCCCATCTTCTCAAAGCGGGCGAAGTTGTAATAGAAGTCTTTGAGGATGATTTTTTGGCCGTCATCAAAAGCTTTGGAAACATATTGGCATTCAAAAATTTTGGAACCAATATAGACATTGGTGGCCTTGAGCCTGATTTGCCGCTCTTCTATACGCTGGTGCGCCTTGGCTTGCAGTTCATAGAAGGCTTCTTCCCTGTATTTGGCTTTGTGTCCTCGTGCTTGGGGCATGCGGCGCATCCATTCCAGTTCGGTGCGATACAGGTTGGCGGCACGCGCTGTCTCTGCCCTCCGTGCGTCGATACGCTCCTGCCGCTTCTCGATATAGTAGGCATAGTTTCCCCGATAGGAATAGAGTTGGAAATCGTCCAGTTCCAGAATGGTGTTGCACACATGGTCGAGGAAGTAGCGGTCGTGGGTCACCATCAGCAGCGTCTTGCCGCCTTTGGAGAGGAAACCCTCGAGCCACTCGATCATCTCCAGGTCCAGATGGTTGGTCGGTTCGTCGAGTATCAGAAAGTCAGGCTCCGCGGCCAATACCCTTGCCAGTGCCACCCGTTTTCTCTGCCCGCCGCTCAGTTGTCCCATCGGTTGCTCAAGGTCCTTGATTTTCAGTCGGGTGAGTATTTGGCGCGCCTTGGTCACCCGATCTTCGTCGCCTTTGTGATCGAAACAGGCTTCAAGCACCGTGTCGGTGGGCTCAAAGTGAGGTTCCTGCTCCAGAAATCCTATGCGTGTGCCGTTGCGGTAGACGATGGTGCCGCTGTCTGCGCTCTCTATGCCCGTAAGGATGGCGAGCAGCGTAGACTTGCCCGTTCCGTTGCGTGCAATCAGTCCCACCTTCTGTCCCTCGGCGATGGAGAAACTCAGGTCTTCAAACAGTACACGCGCGCCAAACCGTTTGGCTATGCGCTGCACATCGAGTATGGTGTTGGCGTTAGGCATTGGTTACTCCTCTTTGAGAGACTTGTTAATCTGGTCGATGTAGTCGAGCATCTCGTCGCGCCCCGTACGTTTCTCGCTGCTGGTGATAAAGTAAGGGGGCAGCGTCTCCCACGTGTCCTTGAGCGTCTCCATCCAGGCTTCGGCGTTCTGCTTGGCTTTCACAGGACCCAGTTTGTCGGCCTTGGTAAACACGATGCTGAAGGGTATGCTGCTCAGTCCCAGCCAGTCGATAAACTCGCGGTCTATCTTCATGGCCTCGTGGCGTATGTCGATCAGCACAAACACGTTGACCAGTTGCTGGCGTTGCAGTATGTAGCCCGTAATCATGCGCTGCAGTTGGTCTTGCACCGACTTGGATCGCTTCGCGAACCCATAGCCGGGCAGGTCGACGAGATACCAGTTGTCGTTGATGATGAAGTGGTTGATGAGTAGTGTCTTGCCGGGTGTGGCACTGGTTTTGGCCAGTCCCTTATGGTTGCAGAGCATGTTGATGAGGCTCGATTTACCGACGTTGCTTCGTCCGATAAAGGCGTACTCCGGCTTGGTGTCTTTGGGGCACTGCTCCACGGTGGGGGCAGATATCACAAATTGCGATTTCTTTATATCCATCTGTCCTTGCAGTTTTTGTTTGCAAAGATAGCCAAAAAAAACGAGATAGCCGGTTGTCGGCGATATAAAAAATCGGCAGTCAAAGTCATATTGATGGCCTTTGCGTAAGCTAAAGGTGGCATTTACGAGGGCTAAATGCCGCATTTAGCCCTCGTAAATGCCACCTTCGCAAAATGGGCTGACTTTGACTGATTTTACTTTACACTTTTCTTGTTGTTTTACTAAATTACTTCACTCTCATTTTATGTCTTTACTGAATCCCTTTACAAAGCAGGAA
>SFKY01000020.1 GCA_004554665.1 Bacteroidales bacterium | reverse complement strand
CTTTATCTTCCTGTCACGGTGGGCGGCATGGAGCGTGCCGAGGAAGGCTGACCAGTAGCTGGCGATGGTGTTGGTGTGCAGCTTGCGGTTGGTGTGGACGGCCTGCTTCGTGGTACGCAGGTATTCGAGGAACTTGTTGCACATATGGGGCACAAAACGAAAGGTATATTTGAGGGTGGTGTGGAAAGTGGCGTAATGGTTTGATTATCACTGCGTTGTGGCAAGAGGTAGAAAATGGGAGCGCAAAACGAAATGTTTACATGGGTTTAATTTTGGTTTACTTTGTGATGATTGGGAAGAGGTGTTTGTTTACATGAGGTTTGCATGGTGTGGAACTGTGGTTGGAGGCGGCTGGTGCCGCTTTTTTTGTCCGTTGTTGAAATTTTATGGATGCGAATATATTCCATATAATGATTATTTGGTATATTTGTAGCAAAAAAGTATTGGATATGGCGAAGGTGATACATGTACATTTGGTGCGCGGGATAGCTGGTACGAGGCGTAAGGACTGGTATTTCAGCAGCATATCGGCGGTTTATACGGTTCTGACGGCCGAGCAGGTGGGAGCGACGAAGAGCTATCTGCTGCATGCCGGGCTTTCGGGTAACGGGACGGTATGCACGAAAAGGGCTGTGATTAAGCAGTCTACGCTTATTTCTGGCGGTTCTGGAGGCAAGCATAGGGAATGAGCCGTGTTGTGTGCTGGAGGCCGCCAGAACGGCTTCTGGATGGCTTTTGGATGATGTTTGGATGGTGTTTGCACGGGAGGCGTTTTGCCTCCCATTTTTTTTGAACAAAATGTGCAAATTTTAGAGTGGATGGTCAAGTGGACGGTCAAAGTGGATGGTCACTTTGAGAAAAGTGGATGGTCAAAAGTGGGTTTTTGCCCTACCAATGGAGTATAGGTGTAACACCTGTTTTTGAAAAATGGAATGTTAAAAACGGGGGTTTGACCTACCCTATAATGCCATAATATTTGTTAAAGCCGTCTATCTGCATGCCCATGGATTGGGCGATTTCGGGGGTCTTCTCATGACTGATGGAGGGGAGCACCCCGGAGAGAGGGGGTACAGGGGGGATACGCTTCGTATTATTCGAGGCGTATGACACCTATGACGAGGGAGACGGCGTGTATGGATGATACGGGGAGCTCGAAGGGGTCGTAGTCTTGGTTGTCGGAGATGATGAGGATGCGGTCTGTGGTGCTGCCCGGCTTGATGCGCTTGATGAGCGGTCCCTGGTCGGTGTCGATGACATAGACCTTGTTCCACTGGAAGAAGAGACCGGACATGGGTACTCGCTGGCAGGCCACGATGTCTCCGGAGCTGTATTTGGGGTACATGCTGGACCCTTTGACGGGTATGAGGAAGTCGGCCCCCTTGAAGACGGGGACTACGTATCGTTCGCACTCGTATTCGAGGACTGTCTGTTCGCTTGTAAGTGCACCCGCCATCGCCTCGATGGGTATGAGAGGTATGCCCTCCTCGGGTGAGGAGGATGGTATGGCCAGTGGACGATCTGAAGAAAGTTGCTGATTTTCTTGGTGGTTTGAATCTTTTTTTGTACCTTTATCGATGGAACCTGGTCGCCCATCAGGGGGGAGGTCACTCGTGGTACGCTTCGTTTTGAGCATGGAACCGCGACCGGTAAGAAGCCAATCCGTATTCACATCGGGAGCATAGGCAAGAAATCTTGCAATATTATCCTCACTGATGCCATTCGGTTGACTCAAGATACCTCTTGTGATACCAGATTTTTTATAAAACTCATAATCTGATACGCCTTTTTCTGACAGATAGAGCGAGATATTTCGCTTTATTTGTGATTTTTCTTGTCTATTTTCTTGCATAATCAAGATTTCTTGTTTATCTTTGCAACGTGTTCCATTTGGAAACGCGCCCAAAGATACGAAAAATGGGCGAGATTAACGAATTTAAAGGATTAAAAAAGTAGAAGTATGGAAACAGTATCATTGAGCACCCTATTGGAGGTGATGGACATGGAGAAGTTGATAGAACTGAAACAAAGGGGCAAGCTCGTCATCACGAAGAGTGCCCCCCATGCAGAAGCGTTGTTTTCGTCTATTCCATCACGTTATCGTCATAAACTGAATTAAAGGATTAAAGAATATGAATAAGGAAATTGGAAAACCCTTGGACGGAGACGAAGTATGGGTGGTGATGCTGACCGCCACGGACGGCAGGGTGTGCCGCTGGGAGTTCTGGGGCTGCACGCTAACACACGTCAAGGATTTGATAAGGGGTTATGTGGAAAGCTGCCCGTATGACTGTGACTGGACAATCAGGGGTGGTGGTATGGTGATAAAGGGATATACAAGGCAGAAAGATTGAAGGATAACCTAGGATGGCAGCCCGGAAAGACGGGCGAGGGAAGGCACGGACTGCATGGTTGCCGCCATCCTGGTTCGACTCCAGGCTTCCCGCAAGGTAACATTAATTTATTAAAAACGAAAGAAAGATGAAAAGGTACATTCACATCCAGAAAGAGGACCGGGAGTTTATCGCCCGGGCGTTCAAGGTTTCCAAGCGTACCGTGTACAACGCCATCAACTTTGAAGACATGAATGAGGGCAACGACCTTGCAAGGAGGATCCGCACCCTTGCCCTGCAGCGTGGCGGTGTGGTGATGTTGGAGGTCCCGGAGGTGGAGACCCTCCATGACGAGGCGGGTTGCTGCATGACCCAGCAGTTCGACAACGGTGCGGTGCTGCGGTTTGACAAGCGCACCGGCGACTGTACGCTGCTGCACCGTGGCGAGGTGGTGGACAAGTGGTATGACGTGAAGGTGAGCCAGATTCTGGGCATCCAGAACGTGGCTGTGCGGTTGTGATATAGGAGGTAGGGAGTATGGAGTATTTCGGCAACATCCGCTGCATCTCGGCACGTGACCTGATCGATACGGGCATCATCACGGATTCCCAGTACGGGAACTGGGTGAAGCGGCACCGCATCCAGGTGGTGCGCCGTGGCGGTGGTGGCAGCAGGAACTACGCCCTGGTTGCCGTGGACAGTCTTCCGAGCTCCTGCCGTGAGAAGGTGGAGGCTAAGTTCCCCGGCGGTCCGGCGATGGACCTGCGCCACTGGATACTGTCGAACTACGAGTTGGACCAGGCAGCGGTATCGTATTTCATGGAATGGGCAGCGAGATACCCCAGCGACAGGTCCACCGGCGAGCTTGCCAGGAAATACGCCGTGAACGCGAGTGTGCTGAACACGTGCATCAAGCTGTATGAGAACGCCCGTGTGCGCAAGCGCCTGATGGGTGAAGGCGCCTACAAGTGGGAGATGATGGCTGCTACCGTCGAGACGCTCCGTGAGGAGTTCGGCCATGACCTTCCGGCCAGCATGCTTCGTTTCCGCAAGAAGGTGAACGAGTACAAGGAGTACGGGTATGAGTGCCTGATCAGCGGGAAGTTCGGGAACCAGTGCGCCCGTAAGGTGGACTTTAAGACCGAACGGCTGGTGCTGAGCATTACGGTACTGCCGAACCAGCCCTACGGCAGCGACGTGCATGACATGTACATCCGTTTCGTGTGCGGCGAGCTGGATGTGTTTGACATCGAAACCGGGGAGATATTTAACCCTGACGATTTCACGGACAAGAACGGTGACCCGAAGGATCTTAGCGAGAGCACGATCCGGAACATCCTGAACAAGCCGGCGAACCGTCTGCTGATCGAGAAAGCACGCCGTGGCTGGAGTGAGTTCTACCACGAGCAGATGCCTCACATGCACCGTCATGGCGGAGAGTGGTCGCTGAGCCAGATCACGATGGATGACGTGGATTTGCCACGCCGCATGAAAGGTGGTGAATACGTTCACGCCTATTATGCCTCGGACGTTGTCAGCCAGTGCCGTGTGGGACTTGCCTACGGCAGGGAGAAGGATGACAGGCTTGTAGTGGACTGCTTCCGCGACATGTTCAGGCTGATAGAGAAAAACGGTTGGGGCATGCCCGCCGGCATAGAGGTGGAGCAGCACTTGATGAGCAAATACAAAGAGGGTTTCCTGAAAGCCGGTGAGGTGTTCAAGTTTGTGCGTTTCTGCGCCCCTCAGAACTCACAAGAGAAATACCAAGAGGCTCTGAACGGTGCCTTTAAGACGACGATAGCCCACAAGAACCACGAGGGGATAGGCCGCTGGTATGGCAAAGGTGCGCGCCGTGTGGACCAGAAGAAGGTGAGCGACAGCAGCAACCACACATACGAGGACAGGAGATACTACACGTTTGAGGAACTTGTGGCCGATGACCTCCGTGATACTTACGAGTGGAACCACACGCTGCACCCGAATCAGAAGAAGTTCCCCGGGATGACGCGATGGGACGTGCTGGTTGGGCGCATCAACCCGACCCTGCGCCCGCTGGACAAGCTGACCTTGGCGCGTTATATCGGTGAGAGGGTTGAGACGAGCATCCGAAGGAACTCTACGGTACGGGTGGCCTATATGAACTGGTGGCTGAGCGGTCCTGAAGTTTTGGAGCAGCTTGAGCCGAACAACCACAAGGTGACGGCCTACTACTTGCCTGACGAAGAGGGAAAGCCGACGGATGTGTTCCTGTATCAGAATGACCGTTACATCGACAAGGTCCGCCCGATGGAGACCTACAACCGTGTGATGGCAGAACGGACGGAAGAGGATGAGCGTATAAAGACCGAACAGAACAAGATAGTAAGCCACTTTGGCAAATGGCTGCGCGACAATGCGATATCCCCTGTTGGCGTGATGGCCGTGCAGGGAGAGGAGGATGAGGATATGGAGGCGCTGGCACTGCCGTCGGCGGAACCGACGGGCACGGTGGCTGGCTGTCTGCCGGATGATGACGGTGGCTGCCTGACGGACGATGCGGGTGCTGCCATGTCCTGGAAGAGGAATGCATTGGACAACTATTAGATAACCATTAGAACAGCGTTAGAATTATGTTAAACGAAGCGCAGAAGAAAAAGATTTTGTTGGCGGTGTCCGCGAACCGTGCGAACTACCCGAGTGACGCGAAGCACGCCGCCTCCCTTGGCATCAGCACCTCAGTGTACAGTGCCATCAAGAACGGGCAGACGGACAAGGCCCTGAGTGACGCGAACTGGATAGGCATCGCCCGCCGCCTGGGTGTGAGCCTCCGCGCGGACATGGAGTGGAAGGCCGCAAGGACGGCGACCTTCGAGTATATCACGGCGCAGCTGGAGTTCTCGCAGCAGTCGAGCCTGTCTGCCATATTGTGCGACATCCCGAACATCGGGAAGACGTTCACGGCGCGGTACTATGTGCAGAGCCACCGTAACGCGGTGTACATCGACTGCAGTCAGGTGAAGACGAAGACGCAGCTGGTGAAGAAGATTGCCTCCGAGTTTGGCGTGGGCTGCCGTGGCTGGTACCACGACGTGTATGAGGACCTGGTGTACTACCTGCGCAGCATCGACCATCCGCTGGTGATCCTGGACGAGGCCGGCGACCTGAAGAACGAGGCGATGCTTGAGCTGAAGGCGCTATGGAACGCGACGGAGCGCTGCTGTGCGTGGTACATGATGGGTGCCGACGGCCTGAAGGCCCGCATCGACCGATCCATCGAGATGAAGATGGTGGGCTACACGGAGATGTTCTCGCGCTATGGCGACCGCTACTCGAAGGTGACCCCTGACGACAGCAAGGAGCGTGAGGCGTTCCTGAACGCCCAGGCCCGTATCGTGGCGAAGGTGAACGCCCCGGAGGGTGCCGACATCGCCCAGATCGTGCGGAAGACGCGCGGCGGGCTGCGGAGGGTGTACACGGAGATAGAGAAGATGAAGATGGAGGTGGAGGTGTCATGAAGCGTGCGTTGACCCCGCGTAACATCGCGGACATCAAGTGGAAGGAGCTGCCTTGGGGCGAGCGGTGGAGCAAGCCTTTCGGATTTCCTGCTGAGAATGCCTCGTGGTTCATCAGCGGCGCGAGCGCCCAGGGCAAGAGTTCGTTTGTGATGCAGCTCGGCAAGGAGCTATGCAAATATGGCATGGTGCTGTACATGAGCTACGAGGAGGGTGTGAACCAGAGTTTCCAGCGGCGCATGGGCTATCTCCACATGAACGAGGTGCAGGGGAGGTTTCGCGTGGTGACGGATGGCAGCCTTGACGAGCTCGTGGAGCGCCTGCGCAAGCCGAAGAGCCCGAAGTTTGTCATCATCGACTCTTTCCAGGTGGCCAAGTGGGACTATCCAGATGCCGAGAAGCTGATGGGCCGTTTCCCGAAGAAGTGCTTCATCTGGATCAGCCAGGAGAAGAAAGGGCAGCCGATGGGCGGCGGTGCGGTACGGTTGCGGTACATCTGCGACGTCAAGGTGCGCGTGGTGGGCTACAAGGCCTATTGCCAGGGACGCGCCCTCGGTGATGCCGGCAACTACTTCGTGGTTTGGGAGAAGGGTGTCATCCAGACGAGCAACAACCTGGTGGCAAGGTAAAAAGGATTTTTTAAAGGTAAAAAGGTAAAGAGGTAAAGAGGTAAAAAGGTAAAAAGGTGAATCCTTTCTTAGGCCGCAGGCAGAACCTGCGGGAACGGTGACTTTTTTAATGATTAAAATAACACGAATAACAATGGAGAAAAAGAAGATCTACATCAGCGGTGCGATAGCGCACCATGACCTCGAGGAGCGTATGCGGGTGTTTGGCGCTGCTGCACGCTACCTCTCGTTGAAGGGCTTTGAGCCTGTGAACCCTTTTGATAACGGGCTTCCGCAGCCCGGCGACTGGCGTGCGCACATGCGTGTGGACATCGGTATGCTGCTGGGGTGCGACTGTATCTATATGCTGCAGGGCTGGGAACTGAGCAAGGGTGCGAAGCTGGAACTGGACGTGGCGAGCTCTTGCGGCATCGAGGTGCTGTTTGAGGGAATGGGGTGATTTTTAAAGGTAAAACGGTAAAACGGTAAAACGTGGCTCTTTGAAAGGTAAAACGGTAAAACTTGTACTTATGAAGAGGAATGGTAAATACGCGATCATGAGTGATGAAGCCTACGCTGAGATGTTGAGGCAGCGGGGTGAGCATCTGAAGGAACTGTATCGGAAGGAGCGCAGGAGGGTGCTTTTCGGTATTGACCAGAAGACGCGACTGCGTGTGGTGCGGGCTCCGAGGGAGAAGACGAACCTGCGGCACAGGCTGCGCAAGCGGGGCTATGTGGTGGGCAAGATGAGCAACGATGTGCTGGTGACTGCCGAGACCATGCGCTCCATCAAGTCGGAGGAGCACGCCCGTAGGCTTGGGATGAAAGTTTTGTTTAATTCATAATTATTAATTCATAAGATAGTATGAAAAAGGTATTTTTGAAAAGACTGTGTGTTGCCCGCTGGTGGAATCCGCTGTACTGGGCATTGTTGTTGGCTGCTCCCCTGCTGGGTGTGGTCTGTGGTATTGTCGCTGGCGCTTGCTGTGGTGTGCTGATTGGTTTCCAGACGGGCATTCACGGCTCTTGCGATATGATCGATAAGGTGTGTGGGAGGCTTTAAAAGGTAAAAAGGTAAAACGGTAAAAAGGTAAAACGGTCATTGCCCGCAGGCGGAACCTGCGGGAACCGTGGCCTTTTCATAATTCTTGATTCTTATGAACTATCATCGTTTCTATGCCTTGTTCAGGAGGCTGTATGGGTGTGACGAGGAACTGAAGGCGACGCTGGTCTCGAACTTTACGGATGGCCGGACGACGCACCTCAGTGAGATGACGAAGAGGGAGTATGACGCGCTGTGCAACTCTCTGGATGAGCGCAGCGGATGGCGTGTGCGATTGAAGCGCTACCGGAGTGTGTGCCTGAACCTGATGCAGCATCTGGGTATCGACACTACGGACTGGGCCCGTGTGAACGACTTCTGCCGGCATCCGCGGATTGCCGGCAGGGAGTTTTCGCTGCTCGGCGTGGAGGACCTGCAGCAGCTGCAGGTGAAGTTGAGGGCTATCCAGCGTAAGGGTGGACTGAATGTGAAGGCTTATGGGGATGGCTGCCCGCAGGCTGTGGCTGATGGCTGCCCGCAGGCGAAACCTGCGGGAACGGTGGCTTCTGAAGATGTCTACATGGTGGTGCCCATCGGGAAAGGAGGTGAGGCATGAAACGGAAGGTGAGGCGTGTGATGGCATACATCCGTGACATTGCATACAGAGAACTGCGAGATGACCAGTACACCGAGTTTCTGGAGCTTATAGAATATGAGATTGGTAGGGAACTTGAGGAAGGAGATTTTTTTCACGATTCATAAAAAATTACTACAATGGGAAAAAGGGAAAAGAAAGTGATCATTACCGGCGTGACCCGCGAGGCCGCCGATGAGGCGTTTGCCGTGTACGCTAAGGCGGCAGCGCAGAGTGCGAAAATCACGGCTGACATCGAGCTGCAGTGCGCGAAGATCCGCGAGAAGTATGCGTTGAGGTTGGCCGAGCTGGATGACGAGAAGACGCGGGCGTTTGACACGCTGCAGTCTTTTGCCACGGAGAACCAGGCGGAACTGTTCACGAAGAAGAAGAGCCTGGAGATGGCTCACGGCGTGATTGGTTTCCGTACGGGCACTCCGAAATTGAAGACTTTGAAGGGTTTTACCTGGGCGAGTGCGCTGCAGTTGGTGAAGGAGTTCTTGCCGGGTTATGTGCGCCAGACGGAGGAGATTGCCAAGGACAAGCTGCTTGCCGACCGCGACGTGGAGGCGATGGCGCCTGGCATGGCGAAATGCGGCATCCAGGTGGTGCAGGAGGAAGCCTTCTATGTGGAGCCGAAGAAGGAGGAGGGAGGCTTTTAAAGGTAAAACGGTAAAACTTTGTTATTATGGGAAAGATGAAGAATGCAGGGTGTGTGGACAAGAAGGTGGTGAAGCCTGAGAAGCTGTCTCTGTGCCGCGTGTGTGGCGGCACGGGCAGTGTCTCGGTGTTCGGGTTGCAGCGTGTGTGCCCGAACTGTGAGGGCAGCGGTCGTGTGGTCGTGAGCTGTGAGATGACGCTTCACATCCGTCCGTACAAGGAGAAGTGAGTGTGTGGCCGCAGGCGTAACCTGCGGACACGGTGGTTATAAGTGTGACAATATGGGAATGAAGAAGCGTAGAGGGATGAGCTATGCGAAGCGTGTGGCGGACATCAACCAGGTCTATGACCGGTATGCGAAGACGGGTCTTCCGAACCGTGAGATATGGAAACGGTATGTCTACCCACGCTTCGGCATCAGCGAGCGCACTTTCTATAATCTGCTGAAGGCATCGGTCGACCCCCGTATAGCGGGTGCATCGGAGCTTTCAGCAGAAGGCTTTTTGTTCCCCGAGCTATCGAGTGACGATGAGACGAGATACGCATCTTATTATAAGAAGAATCCTTAGGGATATCCAGGTGGAGTTGTCGGACGAGTTTGACAAGAACTTCGAGCGCCAGGCGTTTTTCAGCGAGGCGTGGGAACGGAGGAAGAGTCCGACCCGTCCCGGCGGTCATCTGCTTGTGGACAGTGGCAGTCTTCGCAGGAGCATCCGCAGCAAGGTGACCGACAACAGTGTGGTCTTCTATACCGACCTGCCCTACGCCGGTATCCACAACGAGGGTGGCGAGATAGTGGTGACGGCGCGCATGAAGCGGTACTTCTGGCATCGGTACTACGCAGCTACCGGCGCTTTCGGCCGACGGAAGGACGGAAGTCCTCGCCAGGACAAGCGTACGGTGCGCCTGAGCGACGAGGCCGAGTTCTGGAGGTTTATGGCACTGAAGAAGGTAGGCACGAAGATCAAGATTCCGAGACGTAAGTTTCTTGGTGCCGGTCCGGAGGTTGAGAAAGCGGTGCGGGAGATTATCGAGGAGAATCTGAATGAATATTTTAACGGTAAAGAGGCTTCTATAAAGGTAAAGAGGTAAAGAGGTAAAAAGGTTTCTATAAAGGTAAAAAGGCAAAAAAGTAAAGAGGTAAAAAAGTAAAAAGCGATGAGAAGAGAACTGTATGAGATGATCTGTGAGCGGCTGTCGATGCTGTATTCTGATGGCCAAGGTTATGAACTGTATGAAGAGGGTGATGTGCCGGAGGGTTGGGAACGTGCCATCCGGCACATCGACCTATGGAACCACAATGTGGAGTATATCGAGCAGGAGGAGCAGTGGGAGCGCCCGGCGGTGTTTGTGGAGTTTGAGCCTATCCGCTGGAATGTCCTTGTGGGACGTGTGGAGTATCGCGCTAAGCCTATGGTGAGCCTGCATGTGGTGACGGACTGGCAGGGCAGCAGTGCTGCGTCGAGCGAGATGCGCGGGAAGAGCCTTGAGGTGTTTGATCTTCTGGAAGCTATCCACAATGTGCTGTGTGGCATGAAAGGCGATACCTTTGTGGGTTTTGACCTTGTGGAGAGTGTGACGAACCACAACCATGACGAGATCATCGAGAATGTGGAGCGTTACCAGTGTGTGGGGGTCAAGCGCCTCTTATAGGCCGCAGGCGAAACCTGCGGGAACAGTGACAGCATATGCGACAGGAGCTTTATATCAAGGGTGAGGTGGTGGGTTACTCCCTGTAGTGGTTGGAATTTAGTAGGAATTCGATCATTTTCTTCATAATCGTTTGGATTTTGGAAATAAATGTTTAACTTTGCAGCGGATCATTCCCCGTTGAGGGGTTTGGGCCCCGATTCAGGCAGTCTTGTCATTTCAAGTCTGCCTGTCTTATTTTAAAGTCGTTTGAAACCATTTGGCTTCGCGTATAGATAACATCTTTGTCACCGACAATCAAAGTAAGACTTTCTACTTTTGTTCTTCTAACTCTGCTTTTGATAGCATCTGCTAATATTCCGAGAGGTGTTTCAGAGTCCGCCATCAATACGATGTGGTCTGCTTGCTTTGCAGCAGCGCGTATCAAAGAGTCGATGGAGTTTTTTGTAGGAGCCTTGCTTACCTTGTACTCTTGATACACCCCCAATGTCTTGTTATAGCTGTCAGGCGATTTTTTGTCGGATGGATTGGCAATAAGGTCTATCTCGTATCCATGCTTGTTGGCAAGGAAAGAACCAACCCTCACGTTCTCCTTCTTTTCATTCTTTCCATGTAAAGAGCTCACCCTAAGTTTTCCCTTTTCAGTGGGGCAGGCAATGAAAGTTTCCTTTTTATCGTTTTTCTTATTTCTCCAACATTCGCGTACGAGTTTGCATGCCGTACAAAGTTCGTTGTCCATAGGTTTGGCGAGGTTAGCCTTTCCCTTAGCGATGTCGCAGTCTCGGCAGCGCTTGATGGTGTATGGGTTGTAGTCGGGGAATGTCTTTTGTTGGATTCCGGGATTGAAGTGGAAGAAGCCCTTTTTGTCGTCTCCTGTGGCGAGTTCCCCGAGCTGCATGGCCTCGTCGTGCGGTGTCTGCGGGTACTTGGACTTGCGTACCTGCACGACGGTGCACCTGCAGTTCCACCCGTTTGGCGGGTAGTAGGTCTCCCAGAACGTGTCTGTGATGGGCAGCGTGACCCCGTGGAGTGCGGCATGCTCCGGCCGCACCTTGCTGTCGTTCTGTGTGCGGTACTGTAGGAAGTAGCGGTCTCCGTCCTCTGCGAACTGCTCCCACTTGGCCGCCATATCTGCCGAAGCCTGACAGAAGTTGTACTCGGAGCGGAGGTAGTTTTGGTTGTATGTTCGGTCAATCTTCCGGACGTCGTCCAGGAACCGTTCGAACGGCTTTCGGTTGCCGTTCTCATCGACGAGTGAGGGGAAAGCCTCGTTGAGCTCATGGAAGGTCTTGATGCCCGAGAAGATGTAGTCTGAGCGCTGCAGCCTGCTCCTCATGGCCTCTGACATGGGTACCTGTGCGAACGAGGAATCGAGCGCGGCTGCATGCGCACCGATGAAGTCCTGTACCTCCGGTGTGTCCAGGATCTCTATCCGGAACTGCGCCCCCTGCTCGGTGTGGAGCGTCTTCATCATGCCCTCGAAAAGGGTTGAGAGCTGCTTCCGGATCCGGCTGAGCCGGTCATCGTCTTCGCTTGCGTTGGCCATCTGCGAGGCGGAACCTCCCAGCACCGTGGCATATCTCCTGTGCAGCCCCACATATTCGTCTCTTCCGAGACGCATTATCGGCTTCGGCTCAGCAATTGGAGCACGCTCCATTGCGTTCGCCTTGCACGATAATTCGGTGGGGCTCAGTCGAAAAAATCGCCACTCTGGCTGTTTCCGGCATCCTGCTGCCTGCGCTGTGCGGCTGGCATGCCGTATTTCTCCTCGAAGTATGAGGGGGCCACGTCATAGTGTTGTAGCACCATCTCCTCGTACGCCTTCTGCTGCTCCGGGGTATAGTCCACGGCATAGTCCCAGTCGAAGCGCAGTCCCTTGACGGGGAATCCGAGTCTGGCCATACGTGGGAGCAGTTGGCTGTTGACGATGTCGCGTATCATGTCGCAGTCGGCCTCGATGAGGTTCTGGAAGACCTCGAGGTGTGTCTGAGACTGCGATAGGCTGGATCCGTCCTCGATGGTCATGGTCTGTCCGATGACGAGTTTGGAGAGTTCGGAGTTTGCCCTCTCGATGCGCTTGTCGTAGACGTTGTATGCGTCACCCTTTCCGCTCTCTACGAACTCGATCTCCGTGTCCTGCCCTGCCACCATCGACAGGCTTGCCCCCGCCTCTCGGAGCATGCGGTCGAGCCGGTCAATCTCCTTCTTGTCGCGTGACGTGGTCCTGGCGATGCGCATGGGCATGCCGAAGATCTCTCCGAAAGTGTCCCAGAAGGCGAGCATATTCTTCTTTGGGATGGTCTGTGTGGCCGCCTTGAGGTAGATGCCGAGGTCGTGCGGTCTTCCCGCCTCGATGAGCCAGTCTGAAAATGGTGCCTCGTGGTAGTCGATACCCGTGTGCCAGTCTTGCGAGAGGTCCGTAATGACCCGGTGGTACTCTGGGATGACATGCTTGCGCGGGATGAGTGTCACGTCTGAGAAGCAGATGCACCCGTCGCCGTCTGTGGCGACCTCCCCCAGTTCGATGAGCGAGTGTCCCCAGAAGTTGGCCTCGAGCACATACCTCATGAGCTGCTTGAACCATGCCTGGTCGAAGTAGTGCAGCGCCTCCTCGTCCTCCTCCCCGTTCTGGTCCACGAGTTTGAACGATTTGGCCATGACGAACCCCGTGCGCTGCCCTACACATCCTGACAGGTGCAGGTCCACCTCCACGTCGCGGTAGATGTCGTACAGTCGCTGCCTGTTGGGGCTGTCTACGTTGATGGCGATCTGCCATGCTTCTCGCCAGTTCTTGATGTCCTTGCGTGTGAGCACATCGGTGGTGCGCTGCAGGTCGATGACCATTCTCTGCACCTGTTCCCTGTCAGATTCCTTGGCGAGGTTGAAGTCTCCGTATGCCGTGCGCAGGATGTCCTTGGGATTGTCCGTGGACCGTCTGCTGAAGAATTTCTTGATATCCATGATTTACCAATTGTTTCTGAGTTGTGTTTGTGAGCTGTATGCGAACATGCCCCCTGTGAGTTCCCCGTCCTCGTCTACGGCGAGTGGCAGTTGCGGCACGATCTTGCCGGCCTGCACCCCCTCGAGCCACTTGATGGCCCGCTCATAGCGCTCCTTGCGGATGTCCATGCCCATCTTCTGCGGCGATGATGCCGCCATGTGGTAGAGTGCGATGTCGCACGTGTACATGACGATGAGGTGGTTTCTCTGGTCGCCTGTTGCGCTGAAGACCGCCACAGTGTCGTATTTTGGTCGGAGGTAGCCACTGATCTCCTCGATGGCCTCCCGCTCGGCGTTGGCCTTGTTGTCTTCGCTGACCTGCGAGACGACCTTGAGCGCCTGGTCGCCGATGACCACCTTGTAGTCCTGCTGTGTGATGAAAGTGTCCATATCTGTTTACCAACTGTTTTTGGCGCTCGGCCTCTTGCCGAACACCGGTTTGAAACTCTCCTGCCTGGTGTGGCGCTGCAGCGTCCATATCGCCCCCTCGTCGGCATCTGGCGCGTCGTCGTTGCCTGCCATCCCCTTCTCGAACGCCAGCAGCTGCTCGATGCCCGCCTGCATGTCGGGGTCGTCCTTCTGCGACTCGTCATAGAAGACGAATCCCCTTTCCCATAGCGGGCTGATGGCCTCGATGCGCTGGAACTTGTCCGGTTTTTTGCGCGTGTCGCCCGTGATGGGGAGTTGGTAGTCCCGCAGATTGCCCTCTGTGGTGAACTCGTCGAGCAGGATGTCCTGCATGAACGACGCCTCCATGAGGAAGTTGACGGCGATGCCCACGCTTCCTGCCCACTCGTGGAGGTCGTAGCACCACCTGACCATCTCCGCCACCGATGCCTTGCGTACGAACGCCCTGAGGTGCCACAGGTTGGTGCCCTGCTTGGCCCATAGCTTCGCCGCCTTGGTGTCGTTGGACTTCTTGGACTTCCACGACGGGTCTATGTAGAGGACGAACTCTGAGAACTCCTTCCATGCCGGCCGCTTGGCCCAGCGAATCCACTCCTGCCGGAAGACGGTGCCCTCGACGATGGGGTTGTGCATCATCTCCTTGTTCCATGCGCGGTAGCCCACGAAGTCGGCATACTCCCGTGCCTCCTCCTTGGTCCACTTCTCGCGCCATGCCGGGTTGCCGTCGCTGTCGACGGCATATACCGTGGAGACGTAGACCCCCTTGGTGTCCCGGATGTTGGCGAGGACGGAGGTCTTGGAGATGAGGTTGCCGACCATGATGAAGCGTCCGCGCCCCACGTCGAGCGCACCGAAGAGCGCCTCCTTGACCCAGTCTGTGAGCTCGCGTACCCGTCGCTCGTTGCGGCAGAGCTCGTCGTCGTCAAGGTCGTCGATGACGATGTAGTCTGGCCGTGACTCGCGCTTGCGGAGACCACGCGGCGACTGTCCGCGTCCGCATGCGAGGAAGTAGATCCCGTCCTTGGTGGTGAACTCCCCGTCGGTCCAGTTGCCGACGGACATCTGGTTGCCGAAGTCGTCGATGATGCGCTTGTTGTACTGTAGCTCTGCCTGTATGTCGCCGAGGAGCCGGTCTGCCGCGTCCTCGGACTTGCCGACGACGACCATGAAGTTGATGAGCCTCGTGGGCTGGAACATGAGCCAGAGCGGCGTGAATATGTCGAGATGGGTGGACTTGGCGTGTCCTCTCGGCCACATGAAGACCGCCTTGAGGTTGGGGGTGGACTTGACCTTGCGCGCCGCCTCGTTGTGGAAAGGGGCGTTGTGTATGGTGCGTATGGTCTCGCCCGTGGCCTTGTCGCGCAGGTTGAGGAAGTGGGGGAAGTAATACTCACAGAACGCGGCATAGTCTCGCTGTAGCCTGGCGATGCGGCGGTCCCTCTGTGTGGCGGTCTCCTTTTGCAGGCTCCTGGTGTCTGTGATGGCCTGTATCTGCCGGCAGTGCTCTTTCCACTCCTCCTGGATTTTCTTGAGTTCTGAGATGGTCATGATGGTCTTGGTTTATGGCCGCAGGCGAAACCTGCGGGAACGTTGGCTTGCTGGCCGCAGGCGGAACCTGCGGGCACGGTGGCTGCTACAGGGATGATGGGGATGCCATCTTCTCCATGAGGAACTTGTTCTGGTACTTGTTGATGGCCTTGATGAGCTCTGGCGTGATCTGCGGGTCGTAGGAAGCCTGGTCCTGTATCCACCGGTTGAACGCCATGAAGACCTCGATGGCGTCGATGACGTTTGCCTTCTTGTCGAGCTTCTCGATGGTGGCCGACAGTTTGGCGAGCTTGTCGGCGAGCGTGCCGATGGCCTCGGGGTCTCCTGAGGCATTGACCTGCGCGATGAGGTTGTCGATGGCCACGAGCAGTTTGCTGACCAGTTCGGGTCGTGAGATGCTCTTGGCCGCCCTTGCCTCTTTCCATCCCTCCGCGGTACACCACTTGGAGACGGTGACCCTTGACACGCCGACCTTCTCGGCTATCTCCTGCTGCTCCATGCCCGCCATGTAGAGCGAGCGTGCGAGTGACTTCTTATTCTCTACTTCTGCTTTCTTCATCTTCCTTGTTGATTTTGGGTACAAAATTGGCTTATTTTATGGTGGAATCAAAAAAAGTGTGCAAGGGTTTCAGAGAATTGTGCAAGGGTTGCTGAGATATTTGGATGGACGGATGAAAGTGGTGATATTTGCGGCATAAAAAATTCAATCTGAATCGTAATGGGAAAGAGAGTACGTATATCGAACGACAGTCTGAACAGCTACGGTACCCGTGTGCTGACCTCGGGCATGGACACGAAGCAGTATGAGCGGAACCCCGTGCTGCTGTATATGCACGAGCGCGGGAACGTGATAGGGTATGTGAAGGACCTCGAGGTGAAAGACGGCGAGGTGACCGGCGAGCTGGTGTTTGACGAGGTGACGGAGCTGAGCAAGCGCTGCAAGAAGCAGTATGAGTTTGGCTCGCTGAAGATGGTGAGCGCGGGTCTTGACATCCTGGAGATGAGCGATGCGCCCGAGCACTTGGCGGTAGGCCAGACGAGCCCCACCATCACGAAGAGCAAGCTGTATGAGGTGTCGCTGGTGGACATCGGCGCGAACGATGACGCGCTGGTGCTGACGAAAGACGGAAAGCAGATAACGCTCGGCAGGGACGGCGCTTGCCCCTTGCCGGTACTGAATAACAAACCAAACAAACAGGAAAAGGAAATGGAACAGAAACAGTTGGCCCTGCAGTTGGGCTTGCCGGAGACGGCTACTGAGGCTGAGATCAGCGCGCAGCTTGCTGCCCTGAAGACGGCCCGTGAGGAGAACGTGGAACTGAAGAAGGAGAAGGAGGCGCTGGTGCTGGCCGGCATCACCTCTGCGGTGGAGAAGGCCATCGGCGAGAAGCGTATCGGTGCCGACAGGAAGGACCAATTTGTCGAGCTCGGCAAAAAGATAGGCTGTGATGAGCTGGTGAAGGTCTTTGCGGCCATGTCTCCGCAGGTGAAGTTGAGCAGCCTGGTTGCCGGCGGCGGAACCGCCGGGAACGGTGGCGGTGGTGTGTACAAAAAGCTGGGCGATGTGCCTGCCGGTGAGCTTGCCAAGCTGCGCGAGGAGGACCCTGCGCTCTACAAGCGCCTGTATAAGGCTGAGTATGGGATGGAGTGCGAGCTCTGATGCTAATTAACAATTGGCTTTGCCGAACTATGTTTCATAATTTTTATAATTCATAAATCAGAATTGATATGGTAAGATTTATTTTGCATGTGGTGTGTGCGGTTCTGTTGAACTGCGTGATGGGCGGCACGATGGCCGCCGTGGTGGGTGTTAGTCCTGTGGCCGGTGCCGTAGGCCTTAACCTTGTGGCCGCCTTGGTGGGCGGATGTGTGCCTCGCGGCAGCCTGGCTGCCGGTGTGTACACCGAAATCTGGACGGGTGAGTTGGTTAAGAGCCTGCGGCATGCCATGGAAGGCACCTGGCTTGACGGCCTGCCTGACAACTCGAGCATCGTGAACAATGATGTAATCCACTTAGTGGATGTAGGTGTGGACCCTGACGTGCTGGTGAACAACACGACGTATCCAATCCCGCTGCAGGCGCTGGACGATGCGGACATCAGCATCGAACTGGACAAGTTTCAGACAAAGGTGACCCCGGTGACGGACGATGAGCTGTATGCCATCAGTTATGACAAGATGCAGCGCGTGAAGGAGAGCCATTCCCAGGCCATCAACGACTCGAAGTTTGCCAAGGCCGCCCATGCGCTGTGTGCGCAGAAGAACACCGCAAAGACCCCTGTGCTGACCACCAGCGGTGAGGTGGATGCCGCCACCGGCCGTAAGAAGCTGTGTGTGGCCGACCTGCTTGCCCTGAAGCGCTCTATGGACGCCCTGAAGGTGCCCTCTGACAACCGCCGCCTGGTGCTGTGCAGCGACCACATGAACGACCTGCTGGAGACGGACCAGAAGTTCAGGGAGCAGTACAACATCAACCGCAACGACGGAACCGTGGCCCGTCTGTACGGCTTCGACATCTATGAGTATGGCAACAACCCGGTGTACAGCTCGACTGGCGAGAAGAAGCCGCTCGGCAGTACGGCCTCTACGGGCGAGTTTCAGTGCTCGTTCGCTTTCTACGCTCCCCGCGTGTTTAAGGCGACCGGCTCTACGAAGATGTACTACAGTGAGGCTGCCACTGACCCTGAGTACCAGCGGAACAAGATCAACTTCCGCCACTACTTCATCTGCATGTTCAAGAAAGCGGATGCCGGTGTGGTGATCATGAGCGGAAAGAGCTCCTGAAAGGCTCTTTAAAGGTAAAAAGGTAAAACGGTAAAAAGGTAAACTCTTTAACGGTGAACTCTATGAGGCATAGGCTTGAGTATCTGGTAATCCACTGCACGGCGACGCGCGAGGGCCGTGAGGTGAGCTCTGACGAGATCCGTCACTGGCACACAGACCCTGTGAGCAAGGGTGGGCGTGGCTGGAAGCAGGTGGGCTACACGGATATGATCCATCTGGACGGCCGCGTGGAGCGCCTGGTGAACAACAACGAGGACGCATGGGTTGACGACTGGGAGGCGACGAACGGCGCGAAAGGCTACAACAGCGTGAGCCGACATGTGGTGTACGTGGGCGGCCTGTCGAAAGACGGGAAGACGGCCAAGGACACCCGTACGGCTGCACAACGAACGGCATTGGAACGGTATGTGCGCGACTTCCACGAACGTTTCCCACAAATCCGCATCGTGGGTCACCACGATTTGAATGCCGGCAAGGCTTGCCCGAGCTTCGACGTGCCGGCCTGGCTGCTGTCAATCGGCATCAGACAGTAATCACGGTAAAAATCAATATTCAGGACAACAAAGGAAAGCGACCCAAGCAATGGACACGATTATGCAGATACTCCAGTGGGCGATACCCTCTGGCGGCATAGGCGCCGCCATCGCCTGGGTGGCCAACCGGAAAGCGAACGACGCCAAGCAGGCGAAGAGCGTGCACGACACGTACAAGGCCATGTACGAAGACATCTCGGCCCTGCTTGTAGAAACCCAACGTAAATATGACGACTCAACGAAGCTTACCGAGAAGCTTGTCTCGGAAAACAACCTTACGCGGAGGGCTCTCAACCGCCTTTCTCGCGCCATTGAGGCTATCCAGCTATGTCCTCATGCTGGCTCTTGCCCTGTCAGTGGCGAGCTGTCGCTCAGTGAAGACGGTGACGATGGCGACGGCGACATCCGCGTCAAGCGCAAGCGACAGCAGCGCAAGGAGCCAAGTGGTGCGCCGGCTGATGGTGTCGGAATCCGTGCATGCGGACAGCACTCGTCTGCTCATACCCCTTGACAGCCTGCTGATGCTTCCACCCGGTGCGAGCTACACGGCGCGCAGCGGCAGGGCCCACGCAAGCGTCTCGTTGATGCGTACGGAGGACGGCGTCGCTTCCCAGCAGCCGCACACGGCTCCTCGCGGCATGATGGTGTATGTGGAGACCGGCTGCGACAGTCTGGAACGGCTGTGCGCCTACTATGAGCAGGAGATCGATCGCCTCTCGACGATAAGCTCCCATCTGACGACCACCTTGCACACGGAGGAGCAGGAGGAAAAGACGGCTCCCCGCGTCTGGTTGGAACTATTATCGACATTCGTGGCCGGTCTGGTTTCCGGCGTAATCATAACCTTATTAACAACAAGAAAGAAATGGCAAAAAGCATCTTAGACGGCACCGACCTCATTCTCAGTGTAGGTGGCAAGGCTCTTGGTTTTTCAACAGGTTGCAAGGTCTCAACGACAACAGAGACCGGTGAGCGTGTGACCAAAGAAGCGTCGAGTGGCAAATGGAAAGAGAAATACGTGAAGAGTTTCTCTGAGAGCATCTCTGCCGATGGCTGCGTGCTCACAGACGGTGACACGGACACCCCGACCTATGACCAGCTGAAAGACATGCAGCTGGCCGGTGAGCCCATTGACGCAAGCTACGGTCTGCGTGAGGGTGACACCCGTACCGGCAAGACCACCGGCGGGTATAAGGGCAAGTATATCATCACGAGCCTTGAGCTTGACGGCCAGGCTGGCGACGACGCGAAATACAGCGTCCAGTTAGAGAACTGCGGCAAGATCGAGAAGCTGGAAAATGGGCTGAGTGACGCGGCATCATCATAAGCAGGAGGACAAGGTATGATGAGGATCGAACTAAAAGGGCAATCGTACCCTTGTGAATTTGTGATGGGCGCCTTCCTGCTCTTCAAGCGGGAGAGCGGCAAGGACGTCAGCCAAATGAAGCAGGACGACCTTGAGGATCTTCTGCTGCTCATGTGGTGCTGCGTGAAATGTGCCACCCAGGCAGAAGGCGGTGAGTTTCCCCTGGACTTCGAGACCTTCTGCAACAGCATCACTCCCTCTGTACTGAACAGCTGGAATGAGAAAGTGAGTTGTTCTGTTGAAAAAAAAAGTCTGAAGACGAAGTAGCCGACGGTGACATAGACCGTTTGCTCGGAATAGCGTTGGGGTGCATGGGCATGGGTATGGATGACTTTTGCCGGTGCACCCCTTCCGAGTTTATGGCAACTTGGAACGTGTGGCATGAGATGCACGAGCATCGTGAGCGCAGTGCCTGGGAGCGACTGAGAATGCAGTGTCTCTGCACTTTGCAGCCCTATTCGAAAAAGACCCTTGAAGCGAAAGACATCATGAGTTTCCCCTGGGACGAAGGCAACGAGAAAAAGGAGGAAGCAATAAGCAAGGAGGATCTGATGCGCAGATACAGGGAAGCCAAGGCTGCTGCCAATCTGAAATAAAGGCTATTTGCGCTTGAACATATCCTTCATCATGCAAATGATGAAGCGTATGGCATCAATCACAACGAAAACCAAGAGCACAAGCATGATTGCCGTGGCAACTGGGTGCTGCCCGACATAACTGAGAATTGGTTTTAAGTTTACGCTCATCACGGTTCCATCTTGAATGTGCGACAAAGGTAATCAATAATTACAAGAAAATGGCAAAAGAGGTCAGTTTTTTAATAAAAATCAACGATAACGGCAGCGCCAAGAAAGTAACGGCAGATGCCGAGGAACTCGGTCGTGTGATCCGCAGTGTGCAGGATGAGAGCGAGAAACTGAAGCGTGATATTTTGACATGGGCCAATGCGTCACAAGCAATTTCGGAACTTCAGAACTCTATCAGCGAGTTGCAGCTCGTGATGGCAGACCTTACTTCAGCGTATCAAGTGCAACTTGTGGCTGAAACCCAGTTGGAGACCATCATGCGTCAGCGCATGGGCAGCACCGACGCGGCCATACAAAGCATCAAAGACTTCTGCTCCGCCCAGCAGGAAATGGGCGTGATAGGTGACGAGGTGCAACTGAGTGGTGCCCAGCAGATAGCCACCTTCCTGAAAGAGCAACAAAGTCTGGAGACCCTCATTCCAGCGATGAACAACCTGATCGCCCAGCAGAATGGGCTGAATGCCACCAACCAGGATGCGGTGAGCATAGGCAACATGATGGGCAAGGCGATGCAGGGCCAGGTGGAAGTGCTCCAGCGTGTGGGCATCACCTTTGACGCGGCCCAGAAGCAAGTATTGCAGTACGGAACGGAAAGCGAGCGCGCTGCCATGCTTGCCGAGGTCATCACTGCCAATGTGGGCAATATGAATGAGGAACTCGCGAAGACCGATGCCGGCAAGCAAAAGCAACTGGAGAACACCCTTGGTGACATCAAGGAGCAACTTGGCGGATTGGTGCAAGGAGCGATGCCGATAGTCACGATCACGGCCCAGACGATGATCTGTGTAACCAGTACTATCAAATTGGTAACCTCATTGAAGGCCTTGAATGTGGTGCTTGCATTGACGGCCCTCAAAGCAACGGCCCTCGCTGTCCATGAGCGTGTGGTAACGACTGCCCAGAACATCCTCGCTGCGAGTGGCTATACTGCTGCTGCAGGAACCGCAGCCCTGACCGTTGCGGTCACGGCCCTGTATGCGGCCCTGACGATGGGGCTATCTGTAGTCATCACCGGTCTTGTGGCCCTGTTCTCGTCGCTGGGTGGCGAGGCTGAGGATGCTGCCCAGGACGTGGATATGCTGAAAGAAAGCACAGATGCTTTCAGCCATGCCTCGTCAAACGCCAAGGCCGAGATAGACATGGAGGTGAGTTCATTGGCATCGCTTATCAACAACCATCAAAGCACCTCCAAGAAAATAGACGAACTGAACAGGAAATACGGCGAGAGTTTCGGCTATCACCGAACGGCAGCCGAATGGTATGACACTCTGATATCCAAGAGTAAGGTCTATTGTGCGCAGATGGGCTACGAGGCTCAGGCCAAGGTGCTTGCCTCCCAAATTGCGGCCAAGCAACTGGAAAAGGACGGCAAGGAGAGCGAGCGTCTCCAGCTTGGGCAGCAGTATTGGGACGGCAACGGTAAAACACATTACAACTGGGAGAACGCTTCGGGTGGCAAGGATTACTATGACCAGTTGGGTGGCGAGGTTTCGCAGCTGACCCATGATATCACCACACTTCAGCGTCAGTATGACTCGTGTATCAAGCACATGGTGGAAGCCCAGAATGCCCTTGACCGTTCCCGTAATGCGGTCCATGTTACCCCGTCGACCCTCCGCGAGAGCTCCACTGAGACGATTAGGCAGGAACTGGATCAGAAGCGGCAAGACCTGGAACGTACAAAAGGGAACGACGCTGCGGAGCGTCAACGCCTGAACAGCGAGATAGGCCGTCTCCAGACGGAACTCAACAGACGCGAGAACGTAAACAAGCAAGAACAGGGTACAGCTACCGGTCCGAAGAAGACCCCTCGTGCGAGCACCCCCAAACAGACCTTCCCCTCCAAGTCGGAACCAGATCCTGTAGTGCCCCCGAAGACCCTTGACACCCTTGAATCTATCGATGCAGCGCTCGTGTACCAGCAGCAGCTCCGCAAACGTAGCACAAAGGACAACTTGCGTGCGGTGGATGATGAAATCAGGCGTTTGAACGACCTTAAAACGGCGTTTGAAGACAGTTCTCATGCCGCTCTTAAGACAGAAGATCTCAAGACCTACGAGCAGTTGGACGGCGAGATAGCGTACTATGAGCGGAAATTGAAAACGGCTACAGAAACCGAACGTAAAGAGATTCAAAAGCAGATCCACTCTCTTCGTGAACTTCGTGGAGAATGGGAGGAAACATTGGACGCTTTGAACGTTCCGGCAGACATCAGTGCGCTGAACACGATGGGCGAGCTGGACAAGGCCATCGGCTACTATGGGGAACGACAACGTAAGGCGAGCGGGGACGAGATAGAGAATATCCAGCGAACCATCAACGCCCTACAGGCCAAGCGTGACGCATTGGTACGCATGACCGAACTGCCCTCGATGCAGGAGGAGGTAGGTAACCTTGACGGTCTTAGCGGAAAGTCCTTGCAGATGAAACTGGAGGTCATAGGGATAGAGGGCATCAAGGACAAGATACGCTCATTGCAGAAGATGCTTGATGATACCAAGAATCCACTTGGTGACAAGCAACGCAAGGAAGTCACCAAACTTATTCAAGACTGGTCAAGATACGAGAAAGTACTGAATAAGAGCCATGCAAAACTTGGTGATGCCTGGGCTGGCATGAAAGGCATCGGTGGCGGCGTGGATGGCATTACCGAGGCATTGAAAGGGAACAGTAATGCCTGGCAGACCATCACGGGACTGGTCGATGGTGCCATACAGGTATATGAAGGCATCAACAGCATCATCTCCATCATACAAGCCCTTACTGCAGCAACAGGCATTGGAAACACCGTGACGGCAGCAAGTGGTGTGGCAGCCACCTCTGCTGCGGCAGCGAAGACGGCGGCAGCACCAGCGGAAATTGCAGCATCAGTTGGTACGACTGTGGCGGTAAAGGCCGAGGCCATGGCATACCGTGAGTTGGCTGCCTCGAAGTTTATGGCAGCACACGCCGACATTCCATTTGTCGGTGCCGGCATTGCTGCCGGCTTCATCGCGGCGATGCAGGGACTTGTGGCCTCGGTTGCCGTCACGCCATTTGCCAACGGCGGTATCGTGTATGGCCCGACCCTCGCGCTGATGGGCGAGTATGCAGGAGCCAAGAGCAATCCTGAGGTAATTGCGCCACTGAACAAACTGAAGTCGCTGATAGGCGACAGCGGCTCGATGGGCGGGATGCGGATGGAGACGAGAGTGAGAGGTCGCGACATCGTGATGGCCATTGCCAACGAGACGCGCATCAACCGCAAGCGAACGAACATAAAACTATAGAGGATGTACATACACGGACAATACTACAACGAGCTGAACGACCGCATCGAGGTGCTGATCCTGACGCACGGCGACCGCGGCGATGCCCTGGAGATAGGCGACGGGAAGAGTGGCCTTTACTTCAGCGACTCCCCCGTGGAGACGACGAGCGAGGTGAACGACACGTTTGACCACCTGCTGTGCCAGCAGGCCACGGTGCGGCTGCTGACCCGCAACTTCGTGCAGGACTTTTTCTGCTCTTCGTGCATGGACGCGGTGGTGAACATCTACCGCGAGGGCGTGTGCCTCTTTGCGGGGTATGTGGAGCCTCAGACGTACTCTCAGGGCTACAACGAGGATCTGGACGAGATCGAGCTGAGCTGCATAGACGCGCTGACGGCCCTGCAATATGCGAAATACCGCCATGTGGGTTCGCTGGGCGTTGTGTATAGCGCGATCAAATCCGCCGCCTCCCAGCGCACCTTCCTGAGCGTGATGAACGAGATGCTTGGCGGCGTGTCAGCGAGCTTAGACATCAAGGGCGGCCAGACCACCCACTACTGGTATGACGGCAGCAAGGCCGTGGACGCACAGCGCTCCAACCGCCATGCCATCTTCGGTCAGCTGAGCATCAACGAGCTGCTGTTTCTTGGTGATGAGGAGGATGACGTGTGGCAGCAGGACAGCGTGCTGGAGGAGCTGCTGCGATACCTGAACCTGCACATCCTGCAGGACGGCCTGGACTTCTATATCTTCTCCTGGGAGACGCTGAAAGGCGATGCTGACATCTGCTGGCTCGACCTGCAGACATCCGAGCGGCTGACGACGGCGCGCAGCACGACGGACATCACGACGCAGCGCGTGGTGGGTACGGATACAAGCATCAGCGTGGGCGAGATCTACAGCCAGCTGCTGCTGACGTGTGACGTGAAGAGCGTGGAGAGCGTGATCAAGAGCCCTCTGGACAACGACCTGCTGAAGAGCCCGTTTTCGAACAAACAGAAATACCTGACCGAATACAGCAGTGACGGCAATGGCGACGCTGCCATCGATGCCTTTGACGCCATGACGCACGGCAGGGAGACCGACTATGACGGCGGTCTTATCACGGACTGGTACATGCAGGTGATGGACAATGCCGAGTGGACCTTTCCCGACAAGGGCAACGGCAGTCTGATGGTCACCTACGGCGATGGGAACACCCACCAGGAACGTCTGCCCAACGTGCTGTCTCAGCAGCCAGGCGCGGCCATCATCTCGTTTGGCAAGGTGGAGCGCAAGACCGACGGCAAGGACAACTCTCCCGTATCGAAAGTGGGGATGACGAACTGCCTCGTGCTGAGCGTGAACGGCAACGGGGAGGACAAGGACGACAACAAGGCCTATCCCAACGAGACCTCCCTGAAGAGCTCGATCCCCTATGCGGAGTATAACGGCCACACGACGGGCGGCGTGTTCTCTCCCAACGATGAGGAGACGACCAACTACATCGTGCTGAGCGGCAGCATCGCGCTGACCCCCGTGATGGCCCTGACGGACACGTATAAGGCTATATACAACTATACGCCGTCGGCAGGCGTGTCAGGTGACGGCATCCGTCAATGGTGGCACCTCACGGTGCCGAGCCGCGACAACGGCGACGGCCGCTACTACACGCAGAAGTGGTGGAAGGCTGCTACTCCCGGCACTGCTCCGGAGTGGGACGCGGCGCGTACGCAAGGGCTTGTGCCTCTGACGGACAAGTGTCCCCAGGAGTATGAGTTCACCTACAGCGCCATCGGCGACAGCACGGACCGGATATCGAAGGTAGGGGTGGTGGCGTGCATGCTCATCATCGGAGACAAATGCGTGGTGGAGACCGGCTCTACGGGCACGCCATCGGACTATGAGTGGCGTACGTACAAGCAGCGTAGCCAATGCGCGAGCGACGACGAATACTACCAGCAGAGTTTCACGATAGGCTTTGACCCGAAGATCGGCGACAAGCTGATCGGTACGAAATTTGACCTGCAGAACAACATCGACTACAAGATGGGTCTGGACGCTGAGGGCACTGCGATCCCCATCAGGAAGCAAGACATGGTGAGCGGTGCGGTGCAGTTTGTGATCCTCGGCCCCGTGAACGTAACGTGGGACGTGGTGACGCGCCGCCATCCCACGTTTTTCCGTCGCCCGAAATGGGACAGCAGCACGATACTGTTGCTTCCGCACGTGAGCAGCATCGTGATCGAGTCTTTTGAGATGAAGATATACAGCGACAACGGTCTTGTGAACAACACCGGCGACAAGGACATCGTGTATCTGAGCGACACGAAGGAAACGTTTGTGAACCGGAAGGACGACATCACCTTCAAGATCAGCTCTGCGCTGACCTCGGCAGAGAGCCATGCGCTTGGCGTGACGGACAGCGTGAAGATGAGCACGCCCGTGAACATGCAGACGGGTGGCGGTGTGCTGCAGCTCTACGACTACGCCCGTGAGGAGAGCGCGAAGCCGGAGCAGCTGTATGTGGACAGCTACTACCAGGAATACCATGCCCCCCGGATCACGATGACGCAGAAGTTGCGGGACAAGGCCGGCGAAGGTCTTGTGAACCCGCTGCACCACTACCGCCATCCGGCCATGGGTAGAACATTCTTTGTACAAGGAATCAGCCGCAACATCCATGAAGGCTCTGCAGAAATGAACCTAAAGGAGATAGAACCATGATAGAGGTAAAAATGATCAGCAAGCCCAAGAACGAGGGCAGCACGAGTGCGATGAACACGGTCAGCACGTCATACAGCAACATGTCCGTGAAAGAGGCCGCCCATGCGGCGAAGGCCGACGTGGCAGAGACGGCGCAGGAGGCGGCGCACGCTTCAGAGGCTTCGCATGCCAAAGAGTCGGACCACGCAATGAAGGCCGCAGGCCTGGACGATGGCGCCCAAGGCACTCTCGACGAACGGTATCTGAGAAAGGACCAGGATGATGAGACGGCGCACAAGCTCACGCTGAGGAGCGCGGAGGTGAAAGAGGAGGCGAAGCTTGCCGGCGGTGTCTCCCTTGGTGACGGGACCTACGCCATCGACAAGTACGGTGTGGCCCGTCTTGCGGGTCTGGTGGCAGCATACCTGCGAAGCAAGGACTTCAGCAAGGGCACGGCGCAGGGGCTGGACGGTACAGGGTATGGCGTGACCGAGGACAACGGGCGCTACACGATGGAGATAGACAACCTGATCGTGCGGATGAAGATGGTGATAGCGGCGCTCGAGGTACACGAGATGACCTATGTGGGTGGCTCGGTGGTGCTCTCGCCCTGCGGCAACCGCGTGGACATGGTGAGGGCCTGTAACGCTGCCGGGGAGGAGATAACAGACCAGACGGAAGACCAGACGGTGAGCTGCTACCGCTGCTACTTCCTGGCGAACGACGGGGATCGGGAGGTGAAGAACGAGTGGTCGGTGGGCCAGCTGGCGAGGTGCAAGACGGAGAATATGGTCGATGGCGAGACCGTGACGAACCAGGACTACTGGCGGCTCTGCACCGGTGTGGATGCGGAGGCGGTGGAGATAGGCGGGAAGCGGTACCACTACATGGACCTCTCCAACAATGCGGAGACGGGCATGACATTCACGGTGGCAGAGGGCGGCGAGACGAAGACATACACGCTCGACGACCTGCCGGGTGTGGACGGTACGCTGAACAGCGTGCCACAGGCAGGCGACAACGTGGTGGGTCTGGGCCATGCGTGGGACAAGAGCCGGCAGAACGCGGCCATGATCTCGGCCGGGGACAACATAGGGTGGACGCTGTACAAGGGTATCGACAGGTATGCGCTGGACGAGCGGTATGTGGTGAACAGATTCTCGGTGGACGAGACCGTGGTGACCACCGACCACCTGGTGATGAGACCGTATGCGCAGCCCGATGACACGACGACGGTGACCTGTATGCGCGGGGCGTATGATGCGGCGAAAGTCTATGGGCACAACGACCTGGTGACCTACGGCGGACAGGTGTGGATATGCACCGTGAAGATGGGCGACACGGTACAGGGCAAGGAACCGAGCCTGACGGGAGAGGGCAAGGACTACTGGGCGGTGTATGTGGCCAAGGGCAAGGACGGAAAGGACGGCAAGAGCGCACGGAGAACGGCCGTGGTGCAGTTGACCAGCGACAAGGGTACGATATTCGACAAGGAATACCAGGACGTGGTGCTGAAATGTAAGGTGTGGATAGACGGCAAGAGCATGGGAGGGAGGATACCTAAAGGTAAATTTGATTGGAGCAAGGACGGGAAACCGAATGTGTCGGAAACTGAATTCCGCTACCGCACGGTGTCCAGTAATGACGCGATAGACCGATGGGAGTGCAGCGTGAAGATACCGAGGCGGCTGATAGAGCCCATCGAGCTGACAGCGGTGGCGGTAGACGGCAACCACCTCATCGTACGCGCGTCTGAGGACATCACGGGGATAAACGTGTACCCGTGCTGGAGGGCGAGGTATCGTACCTATACTTCATGGATTAGCAATTCTACAAAAAAGAATGTGACGAGATGGCGATTCCATGACTTGGTGCACGATGAGCATGGTATAAGGTATATGATTAGGAAACTTGCTGTAGAATCGCTTGGCGGGAACCTGTACCGGGTGGATATGTCGCCGGTACTCACCTTTGTAGAGACACGCTGCATCGTGCTCCACAAGACGGCCAAGGTGACGACACGCAAGACGGCACTGAAGCACGGGGCGCACACCTACTGGGCGAAGCGAGGCGATGACGGGAAGTACAGGGCATGGGGACGGTACGGGGTGATGCTTGCCATGGATGTGCATATGTACACAAACAGACAGCCAATCAGCACGGTGGCGAAATGTAAGGTCTATATCACGACGGACAGCGACACGACAACAACGGGCACGGCCTCGCTATCCCTATAAAAGCAGAAAGGGAGGCCCATGTCGAGCCGTCCCACGCGACAAAGATACGACAAATAACCGGAAAGGACAAGAAAAACGGAGGAAAATATGTCAGAAATCATCAGGGAGACCAGGGACTACATCGAGATGAGCGACTCCATCACGCTGAGTATCGTGAAGGACGGCACGGACGGAACCAGCATCAACATGAAAGGGGAGCTGGCATCGACTCAGGATTTGCCCTCGCAAGGGGCGAAGTTGGGCGACTCTTACATCATCGACGGCCATCTGTGGACCTATACGGGCACGGGCGAGGTGAACGGATTCAGGGACTGCGGACAGGTGAGCGGCAAGTCGAGCTACGTGCATGTGGCATGGAGCAACATGGGGAGCCCGTCGGCCAGCGACATCGTGCTCAGCAACACTGGCGGCGCCGCCTACGCCTATATGGGAACGTGGGTGAGCGAGACACGGGAGGACACGGTGGAGGAGGCCGTGAGCATGGCCAAGTGGGTGTATGTGAAGGGCGACGGCGGTGATCCCGGTTACTCATACGCAATATCGGTGGTGAAGAAGGACCTGCGCGTGGTGCTCCCGTCGGGCGAGGGCGTGATGGACGCGGACGGATTCAGGCTGACGTGGGATGTGGACATGACGCTGTACCGCATGAGCGGTGACGGCGGGATGGATGCCTACATGCCCGACAGTTGGGTGGCGTACTGGGTGAAGGCAGACGGCAGCACGGAGCAGGTGTCGCTGACCATCAACGGGAGCAGGATATACGGTGAGGGGTCGCTGGGGTACGCTATCGATGCGACAGACCGCATCGTGCGCATGAGGGTGGACGCATACGAGGGCAGCCATATCATCGCCCAGCAGTATATCGACGTGGCGGTGGACAGCGGCTCGTGGATAGAGAAGACGAACGAAGGGCTGACGATGGGCGTGAACAACCAGGAGAGCATCGCGCAAATCAGGATGGAAGCGGAGGAAATCAGCGCCGAGGTGGCGGCCGTGAAGACCACGGCGGAGGGGAACTCGTCGGCCATCAGTACGCTGCGGCAGACGGCCAACAGTCTGACATCCCGTGTGACGACCATCGAGGGGGCTGGCTATATGACAGAGAGCGAGGTGGAGCAGACGGCAGAGCGTATCAGTATGCGGGTGCAGAACCAGAGCGTGGGCAGGAGGAATCTGCTCAAGGGTAGTCAGCTGTATAAGCGGGAGCATGTCATCGGAACTCTCACCAGCGAGCTCATCGCCACAAACAAGGGGTATAACATGCTCGCCACACAATCGTCCACATCGGAGAATTATAGCGGGTTGTTTTGGCGTTGGGACAAAGGCGGGAACATCAAGATAGAGAAAGGGAAGACCTACTTTGCCTCGGTGGAAATCATGACCCACGGCACTCCGGGGCAGAACTACCAAGGCTATATAGAAAGCTACTATCATGCGAATGCCGTGGAATCGGCCAGGCATGGGAGTCCATCTATGGCAAGGAACCGATGGTACATAGACACACCAGGCGAGTGGACGCTGTTCACGGCCAAGATGAAGATACCCGATGATGCGGAATATGAGTATATCGAGTGCAACTTTATCTGCGTGGCCGTGAACGACACGACCAACCCTGTCTTTTACCTGCGCAAGCCGATGCTGGAGGAAGCGGATTCGTATGCGGGGTGGACGCTATCGGAAGAGGATTATGACTACACGGGCGGCAACATGCTGGACGGCACCCGTGAACTGGTGGTGACGGGGAATCTGACGGAGAACAGCGGCACCTACACGGATGGTGTGGACGGTTGTGCGGCCACGATACTGACTGCTGGGCCTGCATGTCTGGAGTGGGACTTGTCGGGGCTGGATTTGTCGGGCGACGAGCTGGTATTGTCTTTTTTGGCTAAGGGTAGTGCCAATTCGTCATCGACATCGGAGCTGAAAATCAGTGCCTATCTGGGCGGTTCGGCCACGGTGACAGTGGAGGGCACGGGGAAAGAGAATGACTTTACAACCTCATCGGGCGGAAATATATCCCTAACCATCAGTCCTACATGGCAGCGGTACTGGGTGCATTGGCATGTGCAGAGCGGCAGTCCTACGGCACTGTATCTGAGTGCGGCCGATAGCGACAGCGACCCTGTGGTGTGCCAGCCAAAGCTGGAGATTGGTGCCCATGCCACGGGATGGATTGAGGGCGGTGACGACTTGGTGGACAAGCGCACACTGCTGGCAACTGGCATCGACATCGAGCATAAGAAGATAACGCTGACAGCCGACAAGACACAGCTGCTGGACAACAGCGGCAATGTGATAGCCGTATTCTCTGCTGACGGAACGCTTATCAACTCGGACTTGGTGGATGTGGCCGGAGCCATCAGGGCGAAGACGATAGACTGCGGCGAGGCCACGTTTACCAATGTGACGGTGAGCGGTGTACTGAATGGTGTGACGGGTAGTTTCAAGCGGCTGGATGCGGTGGATGGTAGTGGGACTGTCAAGGGTAGCCTCGTGTTCAACTCGGATGGCGAATTGGGAGTAAACTCCGACTTCTATATTGGCTCACGGGGGTTTGGCCAATCCATAGGCAGAAATATGACCATTCCTGATAATATAATCTGTCAGGGATTGTTCGGGACGAGTCAGCTCGCTATGGCTGTCGTCATTGCGGGCACGATGCGTATCTACAACAAAGGCATACAGCAAGCTACGGACATCACCAGCAACTACATGGCTGTAAATCTCATGTCTTACACGTATGGTGGTGCGAGATATTATGACATCCCGCTGTTATACCACATTGAGGGATATAAGATTTCGCGATACTTCCCGATAAACCTTGTTGTATTCAAGGGTAACACAACATACAACTATTCGCTTGCATCCGAGATAGGCAAGCATGTGATACTGGTTAATGCCAATAACGGTGTGGCACAAAATATCGCCCATGTAGGGGGATGGATTGGCATAGCAGGTGGTGCGTGCGCCCATGCGATACTGCTGCATGATAGCCTTATGTATCAGACGAGCAGTTTCACTCCGGGAAAGAACACGTTTATTGCGGGGTATCATGACAACAACTGGACATAACTATGCCCACAGGCGAAACCTGTGGGAACGGTGGCTTCGAGGAACGGCGTAAAGTGTAAATAGTAAGAACATATATTGTTTAATCATATAAAAAAGAAAGGAAATGGAGAAGTTGAAGGAGATTTTCGGGAAGTTGGCCTCTAAGCTGTGTGCGATTGGGGCTGACAAGTATGTACATTTCATCGCATGTATGCTGATCGCTTGGGCGGTGGCGAGGTGTACGGCGGCCTTTGGTGCTGCCTATGGGTTGTCTGCTTTGGCAGGCTTACTTGTGGCATCGGCTATTGGGTGGTACAAGGAGCATACAGACTGCGTGTTTGACTACGACGACCTGCGTGCTGACTGCTACGGAGCTGTGCTTGGTGTATTGTTGGCTATTTGACCAAAAATACTTTGTAAGATGAAATACCATATTGAGTAGTCCGTAAGGAACCTATTGGGGATGGAAAAAAGCCCCCAGCCTGTTAATATAGACGCCAATCATTTATTAACAATACAACCCGTATAGAGCGCAACTGGGGGCCTATGCCCTTCGTCACTCTATACGGGTTTGTAAATAAATGATTGGCACTGCAAAATTACGAATTTTTTCAGAAATGACCTATTACGAGATAATAAAATTGAGCAAGGAGTCTATATACAGGCTGAATTCTGCTGGTTTCAAGATGAAGGATTGGCAATATCTGGAACTTTACGAAGATTATATGAGTATGCACCATGCAGGAGAGAAAATGACCTACATCGTGAACGTTCTCCATGAACGATATCATGTGTGCGAACGGAAAGTATATGATTTGGTAAAAAGATTCGGACAGAACTGCACGATTGATGCAGCGTGATTTTTCGTGATTCTTCTTCCGTCTCGCTGAATGGCCGTACCTTTGTGTCATAGAAACAAGTGAGATATGAGAAAGCAATACCTATCGGCACCGCTTCCATTTCAGGGACAGAAGCGGATGTTCGCAAAAGAGTACATCAAGGTACTTCAACAATTCCCTGACGGAGCGACATTCGTGGACTTGTTTGGCGGAAGCGGTCTTCTGTCGCACATCGCCAAATGTCAGAAGCCGAATTCCACTGTAGTATATAATGACTTTGACGGTTATAGAAATCGGTTGGAATCCATACCTGTTACCAATGCGCTGCTGGATGAACTACGAGAGATTGTTGACGTACCGCGCCACAAACCAATAGTGGGCAATACACGGGAGCATGTGTTGTCGTGTGTCCGTAAGTATGAGCGTGATTTCGGATTCATCGATTACATTACGCTGTCGTCGTCTGTGCTGTTCTCAATGAAGTATGCTACAGATTTCGCAGAATTGGAGAAAGAGACGTTGTATAATAATATTAGGACGACGGACTATCCTCCTTGTGAAGACTATCTCGATGGACTGACTATCACCTCATGCGACTACAAGGAGGTGTTTGAGCAGTACAAGGACGTTCCTGGCGTTGTGTTCCTGGTTGACCCACCTTATCTTAGTACGGACAGCAAGACATACAAGATGTACTGGAAACTGTCAGACTACCTTGACGTATTGACGGTTCTCGCTGGACATCGCTTCATCTATTTCACATCGAACAAGTCGTCCATCATTGAACTTTGCGACTGGATGGGAAAGCATCCCGAACTTGGCAACCCGTTCAAGAAATGCCAGCGCCGGGAGTTCAATGCACACATGAACTACAACGCCTCCTATATGGACATCATGCTTTATACAGATGCCGCTTGAATCATATTCCAATACCGTTTGAACGATGAACAAATACTATCAGATACTTGAGAAGTTGCTTGATTATGGTAAAAAACAGACCAACAAGAAAGGGAATATTATATACCTGCTCAATGAGCAACTGTCTTTGACACCGGCAGACCTACATGACATCTTCGAGAGCCACGGTATAGCAAGGAAGAAACTCAAAAACGAACTGCAACTGTTTATGCAGGGGGAGAGGAACGTGGAAAGATACCGCGACGTGGGCATCAACTGGTGGGACTATTGCGGAAGTGTGCTGGTGAACAGTTACCCGACCTATTTTGAGAAACTTCCGCAGCTTATTGCCAAGATAAACCGAGAGAAGCGGAACAGCAAAAATTATGTGCTGTTTCTCGGTGAGACTGGAGCGGAGAGCAATCAAGCTCCGTGTCTGAGCCTCGTGCAGTTCCAGATAGACGATGGCGAATTGGTGCTGAGTGCTTACCAGCGGAGTAGCGATGCGAACCTTGGACTGCCAGCTGACATATACCACCTCTATCTAATGGCGCGACAGATAGGTCTTCCGTTGAAATCGATAACGTTGAACCTCGGCAACGTACACATATACGAGAACAACATAGAACGCACGCGCAGGCTCCTTGACGGCGAAGAGGACGTGCGGTTTCATCTGAACGTTTGATAACCTTGTGGAGTCGTGAAAACAAAAACGCCCCGGAAAAGTCCGAGGCGTTTTTTGCGTGTGGATGAAACCAGAAAAAAAGAACATTTCGTTTTGCGAAACGATACGCTTCGTTTTGAAAATCCGGAACATTTCGTTTTGCGGATTATACACATCTCCACGGTGACTTCGGCAAAGGTGCATTTGCCGCCCGTGAAACTGCTGAAATGACGGAAGGCGTGCTCGTAGCGCGAGTTCTTCTTGGCTGCATGCTTCCTGAAGTAGTCGATGAAGCTGCCGTTCAGCTTGTTCTTGTCGAAGAACTCGTATCGCTCGTTCACTATCTCCTCGTAGCGGCGGCATCGC
>SFKY01000019.1 GCA_004554665.1 Bacteroidales bacterium | reverse complement strand
GGCTCAAACCGCCACAGCCACAAAACAAATCTACTGCATTCATTTTTCCGCCTAATTATCAAAAAGGTTAGGACTATTTACAATAACAGCATCAAAACGACGTTCTGGACTAAGAAAATTTTGTCCTCCACCTAAAATAATCTTCTTTATTTCGTCTTTTTTGATTCGCGGACAAGAAAGTTCAGGGCCCTTTAAAAACTGATAACTTTGTTTTCCTGGCAAAGAAAACGCCTTATCATTTGCATTTCCATAAGAATGGGGATATAGGTGGGGAATTTGTAAGCTTAGGGTGAGGGCACCATTAAGGGATAGAGTACCAGCCGACTCCGCCATATATATATTAAGGTGTACACCCGATACGGGGTACACCTCTGCCGGAGAGGTGCAACGTTAAAGACCTAAGGGCTGGACGAACGAGTAAGTGTGGGCATTAGAAGAGTAAACGAGTGCCTCAAACGAGTAAACGATACAAGCAAACGAGTAAGAATAAGTATTACTACATCGCAGATACTTTATTACTAAATTTATTATTAACTATTAATTCAACATTTATGTCAAAACGAGTAAAAACAGTAGGCATGTTGATGGCGCTAATGGCATTGCCATTCAGTGCGGCGTATGCCGAGGCTTTACCTGCTACCAACGACGTGCAAAGCGTACAGCAGGATGCCACTTGTAAGGGTGTTGTAAAGGACGCTACAGGCGAACCTGTCATTGGCGCGACGGTTGCCGTCAAAGGCACCACCAACGCCACCGTTACCGATCTCGATGGTAATTTCACGCTGGCTGGAATCAAGAAAGGGACGGTCATCACCGTTTCTTACATCGGTTTCTCTACCGTGGAAATCACATATGACGGCAAGCCGCTCAATGTGGTGATGCAGGAAGACTCTCAGGCCCTGCAAGAGGTGGTAGTGACCGCCCTCGGTATCAAGAAAGATGCCAAGAAACTGGGTTATGCAGTAAGTTCTATCTCGTCAGCCGACCTTACCCGCTCGGGTGGTAGCAACTTGGCATCCGGTATGTACGGTAAGGCTACGGGTGTGCGCATCCAGTCTGCACCGGGTGGTAACACCTCGGCCGTGTCGATTACCGTACGTGGTCTTTCGTCTATTACGGGTAACACCCAGCCGTTGCTCATCATGGACGGTGTGCCCATCCACAACGGATCGGCTTCCAAAAACAACTCCGGCTATTGGGACAACCAGCGTATCGTGGCCAACGGTCTGGTAGACATCAACCCTGAGGATATTGAGAATATCTCCATCCTGAAAGGTGCCGCCGCCTCTGCCCTCTACGGCTCTGAGGCTGCCAACGGTGTTGTGATGATTACCACCAAGAAAGGCAAGAAGGGTGCCGGCACACAGGTAGACTTCAGTGCTACGGTGAGCTTCGACAAGGTGGCCTACATGCCCGAGATTCAGAAAGAGTTTGGCCCTGGTTACGACAACTGGGCGTTAGGCGACAATGAAGAGACCATTTCCGGATTCCGCAACATCTACGTAGACCGCAACGGCAACAGCATCACCACGCCGCGTGCCACCATCTACACCTATGGTCCCCGCTACGATGCCAGCAAGACGGTTACTTACTTTGACGGTACGCAGCGTGCCTATACACCGATCGACCACAACCAGTGGGCAGACATCTTCCGTACCGGATGGAACCAGACTTATAACCTGTCTTTGACCAACAGTTCGGAGCACAACACCGTGCGCTTCTCTTATACCTACAACGACAACCAGTCGATGCAGTACAATTCTAACAACAATAAGCACAATTTCAACCTGAATGGTACGTTTGATGTGACCAAGAACATCAAGCTCAACTATACTGCCACCTACATGCTGCAGTATATCAAGAACCGTGCTTATCGTATCAGCCGTCTTACCAATAACTATAGCGGTATGTTTGGCGGCTTCACCGATATCGCCTACATCCGTGACCATACCGTTACCAGTTTGGGCTATCTGAATAGTACCTATGTGGCCAACGGCGGTACATCTAATACGCTGACACCTGACGAGCAGTTCCTGTATAGCCCGATGGGTTCTAGCTCATTGGTCAGCGAATATTTCTGGAACATCTTCGGCAAGGCGCAGGAGGAGAACCACAACCGCTTCATCGGTTCGTTGAATCCCACATGGGAGATGATTCCCGGCCTCACCCTGAGTGCCCGTATCGCTACCGATGTGACCACCGACAAAATCGAGAACAAGAACAGTGCCGACAATTCACATGTCTTCTCTACCAACGGACAGTACAGCGACTCTTACGGACTGTCCAACAGCAAGTATGAGATTGTGTATGGCGACGTGATGTTGATGCTCGACAAGACTTTCGCCGAGAAGCACAATGTTACTGCCAACTTTGGATGGAACGCCCGTCAGGAGACCTACTATCTTTCGAGCGTAAGCACCAGCAACGGTCTGACACAGGAAAACTGGTTCCACCTCAACGCTTCGGTGGGCAACAAGAATGCCAGTATGGACCGTTCTGAACTGCTCCGTACGGGTATGTTCCTCACCGCCAGCTATGGTTACAACAACTGGGGTTATCTCGAGGGTTCTATCCGCCAGGAGAAGACCTCTACCCTGAGGAGCGGCAACAACTCGTTCTGGTATCCTTCGGTGAGTCTCAGTGTGCTCTACACCGAGTTGCTGAAAGACAAGACCCCGAAGTGGTGGAACTATGGTAAGTTCCGCGCCTCTTACGGTGTCGTAGGTAACGCTCCTGAGCTCTATCGTGCCAACAATGCTTACCAGCAGGGTTCGCTCACACGCTCTACCACCTACACCTACAACTACGTACCCACCGGTATCGGTAACGATGCCATCAAGCCCGAGACCAAGCACGAGTTTGAAATCGGTATTGAGAACAAGTTCTTCAACAACCGTCTGGGTATGGAGTTCAGCTATTACTACAATGATATCAAAGACCAGATCCTGACCACTACAGCAGCCGCCTCTATGGGTGCCACCAGCATGCTCATGAATGTGGGTGAGCTGACCAACAAGGGTATCGAGCTGAGCGTTTACGGTACACCGTACCGCGACAAGGACTGGAATCTTGACCTGCGTGCCAACGTCGCTTGGAACAAGAACACGGTCAAGAAACTGGCCGATGGTCTCGATGTGCTCTCTCACTTCGATACAGACGGTGGTGCAGCCAGTCTGGAGTCGCATGTAGGCCAGCCGATGGGTGACTGGTACACCTATACCTGGAAGACCGATGAGAATGGCAACTACATCGTAGGCGACGACGGTCTCTATGTAGCAGACAAGACCGAGCGCCACAAGGTGGGCAACGCCATGCCTAAGCTTACGGGAGGTTTCGGAGCCAGCCTGAGCTATAAGAACCTGACCCTCGACATGACCTTCGACTTCCGTGTGGGCGGTGATGTGCTCAACTTGCCTTGGCAGTACATGATGGATGCCGGTAACATTACCGACGCTGTAGGTGCCCGCGACTATGCATCGGGCGGTATCTTCTACTATAGCGACAAAGATGATGTGAGTGACAAGTCTTCCATCCACGTGCTCACCCCCGAGCAGGTGGCCCAGGTGGCTCCTACCTACAAGCGTGGCGACAAGTTTAACGGTCACAATCTGTGGGACAATGGTGTCATCCAGCCCGGTGTGAAGGCCGACGGCACCCCCAACGACATCGTGGTTACCCAGTTCGAGATCAACGACAGCCAGTATGGTTGGGGTACCGGTGCCACACAGAGCTATGCCGACGCTATCCAGAAAAACTCGTACGTGAAGTGCCGCGAGATCAGCTTGGCTTACGCGCTGCCCGCAGCCTGGACCAAGAAGTTCGCTTGCAAGAGCCTTACCATCTCGGCCTTCGCACGCAACCCCTTCTATATCTATCGCAGTCTGAAACTGTTCGACTCTGAGACCTCTGATGCCACCAACTGGATCTATCAGGCACAGATTGGCGGTTCTACGGCCAGTGCACGCTCCTTCGGTGTCTCTCTCCGTGCAAGTTTCTAAACAGATATTACATACAAACAAAAAGGAAATAAGAATATGAAAAAGATATTTTCAATCGCAATGGCGGGATTGGCCCTCTTGGCGCTCGGCGCATGTTCCGATTCCGACTACGATGACAAGTATGAGGATCCCTCAAAGACCACCACAGTGGGTGTGCCGCAGGTGTTTACCGCTGTGATGTACAAGGGTAACACGTGGATGAACCCCATGTACTATCGTTATTATACCCAGTCTACCACATCGGGTATCTTCTCGGGTATCATCGGTACCAGCAACGAAAAGGGCCGCTACATGGGTGCCGGCGAAGGTTATTTCAATACCCGCTGGATGAATTTCTACGATATGCTCACACAGTACCGTCTGCTGGAAAACACTTACAACAATCTGGCAGAGGACGAGAAACCCTCTAACATCGTGTTCTATTATCTGGGCCGCACGATAGTGGAAGCCCAGTTGCACGAGATGTTGTCGCTCTTCGGCGACGTGCCTTTCAATGGTGCCGGTACCCTCTGGCTCACCAGCGACTATGCGTCGGCCAAGGAGCAGTGTGTCTATGATGACGATGTGACGCTCTACAAGCAGATCTTGGCCGACCTCAAAGAGGTGGGCGACTACTTCGCAAGCGGCAATGTCAATGAGATTGGTCTTAATGCGCTGGCTCGTCAGGATTATTCACTCGCCAAAGGCAATAAGGTGATTTGGCAGAAGTATGTCAACTCACTCCGCCTGCGTATCGCGCTCCATCTGGCTACGGGCGGCGACTGTGTGGCTGACGCCAAGGCTGCCATAGCCGAGTTGTTGGGCAATCCCACCAAGTACCCGCTCATCGACAGCAATGACGAGAACATGGGTGTGGCAGCCGACACACAGACCGATGACTTCAACTTCGGCAAGAGCCTCTCGCAGGGTCTCCGCACAGGCAGTTATGCTGCCGGTTCTCAGACCGTGCTCGATGCCATGCGCGTACCGGCCAACGGTATAGCCGATGCCAGTACCGACCCGCGTCTGGTTGCCATGTACGACTGTAACCCCGACAACCAGTATGTGGCATTCGACGTGAACCTGACCAGCACCGAGATCAGCGAAATCTCTGAGCAGAAGAATCTGGAGTATGTGGCACGCGGCATCGCTTCGGCCAACTATTATTGCGAGATCGACTCGCAGGCAGTAGCCGGTTGGGCCTCTTATATGGGCAATGAGAATATTGCAGGTGTCTGGGTAAGCGCCGCTGAGGTGAGCTTCAGCAAGGCAGAGGCATATCTCATGGGCTACGGTGTGGCTGCCAACCAGGCCAAGGCCAAGGAGTGCTTCGTACAGGGTTACGAGCAGTCTGCCGAGTACTATTGGAACCTGAAGAAGACCAGCTCGCTCTACAAGGCCGGCAACGACAGCTACAAGGGATTCCGCCCGTTGGTAGAGCCTACCGCTGCCGAGCTCAAAGCCTACGCCGAGAGCATCTGGCAGCCCACACAGGAGGCTATCTGCACCCAGTTGTGGCTCAACTTTGGCTTCATGAACGAGCTCGAGGCATGGAACGTGGTACGCCGCACGGGTTATCCTGTAGTGACATTCGCAAGAGATACGCAGATGTCCAACTATCCCACGCCTCCTAACCGTCTGCCCTATCCGAGCAATGAGCTGAGCTACAACAGTGCCAACTGTCAGGATGCCATTGCCAAGAACTACGAGGAGTCGACAGGTTACTACACCAACCTGTTCTGGGCCAAGAAGACCTATTATAAATTGGTAGGACAATAAACCGGTTCATAGATAACAATAAGTTAAACATGAATATTTCTTTGGGGGCTGCTTCCTGTGAAGGAGGCAGCCTCCTTTTTCTTGCATCCCTTTCAAGGTCTCCCGTTTGGGGGCAGATGGCGTTAGTCATCCGTAAAAGCCATGATTAGCGTCGTAAAGGTGGCGTTTACGAGGTCTAAATGCCACCTTTAGCTTTTTTGAACGACAATCTCGTGTTTTTTTACGACAACAGCGACAACATAAGACAACCTTTGGGTAGTATTAGTTGTCTGAGTTGTCGTCTTTGTAATCATCCCCTTTGCCGTTGTTTGGATTGATTCGGTTGTCAGATGGCAAGCCATGTGACATCGGTGGGAAGAGGGGATGGCGGCGGAAAAGGAAAAAAAAAGATTCAATATTTTGTCATTTATCTGTTTTTTAGTAACTTTGCAGCCAAATGTATAGTTTGGCGCCTTTTCTAATCGACTTGAAAGGTCTGCACGAGGGTGTGACACGGCTTACATTCAAGGTTGACGACGCATTTTTCGAGGCTCTTGAAGACTCGGAGATACGTCGCGGTGACTTGGATGTGGCACTTTCCGTTACACGCCGGGGAGACATGTTTGAGCTCGATTTCCATATCGGCGGCCAAATCACTATACCCTGCGACCTGTGTCTGGACGATATGCCGCTCGATGTGGTGTCCGACAACAGGCTCGTGGCCAAATTTGGGGAAGAAAGCGCTGAGGAAGACGACTTGGTGACGGTAAGCGAGGACGAAGGAATACTCGATGTCGCCTGGTTTGTCTACGAATCGATAGTCTTGAGCATCCCTATCAGGCATGTGCATGCACCTGGAAAATGCAACCCTGCCATGATGAAAGTCCTTGAGGGATTTTCCGCCACCCGAAGCGGCGAAGAGGATGATGGACACGATGTAGACCCCCGCTGGGCAGCCCTTGCGAAACTGAATATTAAGGAATAATTAAAATTTAAATTACAATGGCACATCCTAAAAGAAGACAGTCGAAGACTCGTACACTGAAGAGAAGAACTCATGACAAGGCAGTAGCCCCCACACTGGCCGTATGCCCCAACTGCGGAGCTTACTACGTTTACCACACCGTATGCCCCACCTGTGGCTATTATCGTGGTAAAGTGGCTGTTGTCAAGGAAACTGTTGAGTAAATGGAGCGTATCAATGCGATCATCACTGGTATCGGCGGCTACGTGCCCGACTATATCCTCACCAACGAGGAGCTGTCGCGCATGGTCGAGACCAGTGACGAGTGGATCATGACCCGCGTGGGTATCAAGGAGCGCCGCATCCTCACCGAGGAGGGTCTTGGTACAAGCTACATGGCGCGTAAGGCTGCCAAGCAGCTTATCAAGAAGACCGGCGTGGATCCCGATACCATCGACGCGCTGATCGTGACCACCACCACACCCGACTACAAGTTTCCCTCTACCGCCTCCATCGTGCTGGGCAAGCTCGGGCTGAAAAACGCCTTTGCCTTTGACCTTGAGGCTGCATGCTGCGGATTCCTGTATTCGCTCGATGTGGCTGCAACGATGATACAGAGCGGACGCTTCAAGAAGATTATCGTGATCGGTGCCGACAAGATGTCGTCGCTCGTAGACTACACGGACCGTCAGACGTGCGTGTTGTTTGGCGACGGAGCCGGTGCCGTGCTTGTTGAGGCTACCACCGAGGAGGGCGTGGGTGTACAAAACTCATTCTTCCGCACCGATGGCAAGGGGCTTCCCTTCCTCCACATGAAGGCCGGTGGCTCTGTATGTCCCGCTTCCCACTTTACCGTGGACCATCGCCTGCACTATCTCTATCAGGAGGGTCGCACCGTGTTCCGCTATGCGGTGACCAACATGAGCGACGACGTGCTGGAGATCCTGAACCGTAACCAGCTGGCCGGTTCGGATGTAGACTGGGTGGTGCCGCACGAGGCCAACCTGCGTATCATCGAGGCTGTGGCCAAGCGCGCCGACCTGGATCTGGACAAGGTGATGATCAATATCGACCACTATGGCAACACCAGCGCCGCCACCATCCCCTTGGCTCTCTGGGACAATGAGGCCAAGCTGAAGAAGGGCGACAAGGTGATCTTTACTGCTTTCGGAGCCGGCTTCGTGCATGGCGCCTCTTATTACAAGTGGGCGTATGATGGAGCGGAAATGGCTGGAAAGAAATAATCGAAAACGAATTTTTACATCACAGAGAAACGCATCCGTCTTACTTACGCAAGATGATGCGTTTTTTTGTACGCCAATCACTTATCAAGGAAACGCATGCACAAAGCAGGTTTTGTAAACATCGTGGGCAACCCCAATGTGGGCAAGAGCACGCTGATGAACCAACTGGTGGGCGAGCGCATCAGTATCGCCACCTTCAAGGCGCAGACCACGCGCCACCGCATTATGGGTATCGTAAACGAGGAAGACTGCCAGATCGTCTTCTCCGACACGCCGGGCGTGCTCAAGCCCAACTACAAGATGCAGGAGATGATGCTGGCCTTCTCTGAGTCGGCACTGGCAGATGCCGATGTGCTGCTCTATGTGACCGATGTGGTGGAAAATCCGGAGAAAAACCGCGACTTTCTGGACAAGGTGGCCAAGATGACCATCCCTGTGGTGCTGCTGGTCAACAAGATAGACGAGACTGACCAGCGCCATCTCGCTGAGGTGGTGGAGCAGTGGCACAAGCTGCTGCCCAAGGCTGATATCCTGCCCATCTCGGCGAAAAACAAGTTTGGTATCGACCTGCTCATGGGCCGTATCAAGGAACTGCTCCCCGAGTCGCCTGCCTACTTCGACAAAGACCAGCTTACCGACAAGCCTGCCCGCTTCTTTGTTTCCGAGATTATCCGTGAGAAGATACTGCTCTATTACGACAAGGAGATTCCCTACTCGGTAGAGGTGGCCGTGGAGCAGTTTAAGGAGGACAGCCGCAAGATACACATCAGCGCGGTGATCTATGTGGAGCGCGACAGCCAGAAAGGCATCATCATCGGCCATCAGGGCGTGGCGCTCAAGAAGGTGAGCACCGAGGCGCGCAAGTCGCTGGAACGCTTCTTCGGCAAGAAGGTGTTTCTCGAAACCTTTGTCAAGGTAGACAAGGACTGGCGCAACTCGCAGCGTGAACTCAACCACTTCGGGTACAATCCCGAATGATGATAGGTATATGTTAATATTGAGTCCTGATTAGATGTAGGACGTTACTCTCGCCGTCAAGGCGAGGGCCGGAGAATGTTAAACTTCAGCAAAAGAAACAACAAATGGCAAATTTGGTAGCAATCGTAGGCCGCCCCAACGTGGGTAAGTCTACACTTTTCAACAGGCTCACACAGAGCCGTCACGCCATCGTGAGCGACACCGCCGGCACGACCCGCGACCGCCAGTATGGCAAGTGTGCATGGAACGGACAAGAGTTTTCGGTGGTCGACACCGGAGGCTGGGTGGTCAATTCTGACGACATCTTCGAGGATGCCATCCGTCGGCAGGTGCTCGTGGCCACGGAAGAGGCCGACCTGGTGCTGTTCCTGGTCGACGTGGAGACCGGACTCACCGACTGGGACGAGGATGTGGCGCTCATCCTGCGCCGTGCCAAGCTGCCCGTGGTGCTCGTCGCCAACAAGGTAGACAACAGTTCGGAGTATTATACGGCAGCCGAATTTTACAAACTGGGTCTCGGAGAGCCGATCTGTATCAGTGCGGCCACAGGCGGCGGTACCGGCGACCTGCTCGACATCATCCTCTCGCGCCTGCCGGCTGAGGCCAAGGAGACCGTGGAAGACGATATCCCCCGTTTCGCCGTAGTGGGCCGTCCCAATGCTGGCAAGAGCAGCATCATCAATGCTTTCATAGGCGAAGACCGCAACATCGTGACCGAGATAGCCGGCACCACGCGCGACAGCATCTACACCCGTTTCGACAAGTTCGGCTTCGACTTCTATCTGGTCGACACCGCCGGCATCCGTCGTAAGAACAAGGTCACCGAAGACTTGGAATTCTATTCGGTCATGCGTAGCATCCGCGCCATAGAGAACAGCGATGTCTGCATTCTGATGATCGATGCCACCCGCGGTATCGAGGCGCAAGACATGAACATCTTCCAGCTCATCCAGAAAAACAACAAGTCGCTCGTGGTGGTGGTCAACAAGTGGGACTTGGTGCCCGACAAGGACCAGAAAGTCATAGACACCTTTACCAATGCCATCCGCAGCCGCATGGCACCTTTCGTAGACTTCCCCATCATCTTTGCCTCCGCGCTCACCAAGCAGCGTATCTTCAAGGTGCTCGAGACCGCCAAGGATGTCTATATGAACCGCAAGGCTCATGTGGGCACAGCCAAGCTCAACGAGGTGATGCTCCCCATCATCGAGGCCACTCCGCCGCCTTCGATCAAGGGCAAGTATATCAAGATCAAGTACTGTACGCAGCTGCCCAACACGCAGATACCGTCCTTTGTCTTCTACGCCAACCTGCCCCAGTATGTCAAGGAGCCGTACCGCCGGTTCCTCGAGAACAAGATACGCGAAAACTGGTCCATGCACGGGTGCCCCATCAATGTGTTTGTGCGCCAGAAGTAACCCTCTTTGATCGCATACGGATGAAAAAGATACTGACAACAGTCCTCCTTGCAGCGCTCCTGCATGCCTGCAAGGAGGCTCCCAAGGCCGAGGATGTGGCGGCACAGACTGCCAAGACCTATTACGAGATGCTCATGCGCGGCGACTACGACCTCTTTGTCGACGGTACTTACCGCCCCGACAGTATCCCGGCCAGCTACCGCGAGCAACTGGTGGCCAATGCCAAGATGTACGTGGGCCAGCAGCAGGAGGAGCACCGCGGCATCAGGCAGGTCAAGGTGGCTGGGGCACAGGTAGATACGGCGCGGCACCGAGGTGATGTGTTTCTGGTGCTATCGTATGGCGACAGCACCAGCGAGCAGATCGTGGTGCCTATGGTCTGCCAGGACGGTGTGTGGTATATGAAGTAGAGAGAAGCCTCTCTACTTCTTTTTTTACCATCGTGATAGAAGGTGCTTGTAGGTATGTACTTGGGTGATATGCTGGCCGCGCTTTTTATTACTTATGGTGTGCCTCTTCCATCTCAGCCTTTTTCACCTTGCGGAAGAGGTCGGAGGCGAAGACGAAGTCGTTGAACCGCTTGTTGTCAGACTCCATCACCTGGTCTTTGGTGCCCTGCCACTCTTTGTGCCCCTTGTAGATGAAGATGATGTTTTCGCCGATACCCATCACCGAGTTCATGTCGTGCGTATTGATGATGGTGGTGATACCATACTCCTTGGTGATGCCGGAGAGCAGCTCGTCGATGACGAGCGAGGTCTTGGGGTCCAGTCCTGAGTTGGGCTCGTCGCAGAAGAGGTACTTGGGGTTGAGCACGATGGCGCGCGCTATGGCCACGCGCTTCTGCATACCGCCTGAAATCTCGTCGGGAAACTTGTGCTGGGCATCGAGTAGATTGACACGGTCGAGGCACTCTTGGGCGCGGCGCACACGCTCGTTGTAGTTCATGTTAGAGAACATGTCGAGTGGGAACTGCACGTTTTCGAGCACCGAGAGCGAGTCGAAGAGCGCAGAGCCTTGGAAGATCATGCCCATCTCGCGCCGCATCATCACTTGGTCTTTCTTGGTCATGGTGACAAAGTCTCGCCCGTCGTAGAGCACCTCGCCGGTGGTGGGGGAGAGCAGTCCTACGAGATTCTTCATCAGCACGGTCTTGCCCGATCCGCTCTGTCCGATGATGAGATTGGTCTTGCCCGTCTCGAAACGGGCGTTGATGTTGTCGAGTACGGTCTTGTCTTCAAACGATTTGGTAAGGTTCTTGACTTCTATCATGGGTCGCTGGCGTTAGGATGGGGGTTAGGACAATATCTGGGTGAGGAACACGTCGGAGAAGAGGATAAGCACCGAACTGCAGACCACGGCATCGGTGCTGGCCTTGCCCACCTCTACCGAGCCGCCCTCCACCGTATAGCCGAAGAAGGAGGAGACACTCGCGATGATAAAGGCGAAGAAGGTGCTCTTGATGATACTCATCCATACAAACCAGGGGTTGAAGGCGTGCTGCAGTCCGAGCGTCAGGTCGTCGGGCGGCAGCAGGTGGCCGATGTAGGCGGTGCCGTAGGCCCCAAGAAATCCCATGGCCGAACTGAAGATGACCAGCGAGGGCATGATGGTGATGAGGCCGATGATCTTGGGCAGGATGAGGTAGCTGGCCGAGTTGATGCCCATGATCTCGAGAGCGTCTATCTGCTGGGTCACACGCATGGTACCCAGTTCGGAGGCGATGTTGGAGCCCACCTTGCCGGCGAGGATGAGACACATGATGCTGCTTGAGAACTCGAGGAGCATGATCTCGCGAGTGGTGTAGCCCGATACCCAGCGCGGCATCCACGGGCTCTGGATGTTGACTTTCATCTGGATGCAGATGACGGCTCCGATGAAAAACGAGATGAGCAGCACGATGGGGATGGAGTCTACGCCGAGCTGCGACATCTCCTTGACGTAGCGCTTCATGAACATGCGCATGCGCTCGGGGATGCTGAACGAGCGCCCCATCAGGATGAGGTAGCTGCCGAAAGTGTTGAGGTATCTGCTCAATAGTTTGATAATCAGCATGGGTCGTTGTTTATATGTTTCTAATATGTAGATGGCGCCAATAGAAAGCTAAATGCCACGTTTGGCACCCGTAAACGCCACATTTAGGTCACCTAAATGCCATGTTTGGCATCCGTATATGCCATGACCGGTTTCCGTCTGTGCCGCCATTCGGTGATTTCAGTGTCGCCTTTCTTTTGCAAAAGTAACCAAAATCCACTAAAAAACTGCAATATCGGCAAGAGTTTTTGATTTTATAAGTGTTATTAGGTGTATTTTTTGTAAATTTGCACGCTATATAGATAATGATTATGGGCGAAACTAATAATGAGGGAATGGTACTCCGTACGGAGGGACTGGTGAAGCGTTACGGCAAGCGGACAGTGGCCAATGGCGTGAACTTCGATGTGAAGCAGGGAGAGATTGTCGGCCTGTTGGGACCTAACGGTGCGGGCAAGACCACCTCGTTTTACATGACCACGGGGCTGGTCATTCCCAACGAGGGCCATGTGTATCTCGATGATGAGGAGATAACCGACTATCCGGTGTACAAGCGTGCCCGGGCGGGCATCGGCTACCTGCCGCAGGAGGCCAGCGTGTTTCGCAAGATGAGTGTGGAGGACAACATCATGTCGGTGCTGGAGATGACCAGCCTCACCCACGAGCAGCAACTGGAGCAGTTGGAGAGCCTGATCAAGGAGTTCCGTCTGGGCAAGGTGCGCCGCAACAAGGGCGACCAGCTCTCGGGAGGCGAGCGCCGCCGCACGGAGATAGCCCGATGCCTGGCCATCAACCCCAAGTTTATCATGCTCGATGAGCCCTTTGCCGGCGTAGACCCCATCGCCGTAGAGGATATCCAGCACATCGTGTGGCGTCTGAAGTACCGCAACATCGGCATCCTGATTACCGACCACAATGTGCAGGAGACCCTGTCTATCACCGACCGCGCCTATCTGCTCTTCGAGGGGCGCATCCTCTTCCACGGCACCCCCGAGGAACTGGCCGTGAACCCCGTGGTGCGTAAGAATTACCTGAGTGAGAACTTCGTGCTCCGCCGTTTCAAGCCCACGGAGGAAGACGAGGCCGCCGAAGCTGCCGTCGCAGGCAAGTAGGATGGTTAAAAAAACTAATTAAATGCCTATATATTAGGTATTGTCGTTAAAAATGAGTAATTTTGCCCGCTAATTGGAAAATCAAAAAAATAACAAACATAACATTAATTATCAGAGATGAATATTTCATTTGAAACCCCTGACAAGATCAATGGTCTGATGACCATCGTCCTCGACGAGGCCGATTACAAAGAGGATGTCGAGAAGACACTCAAGGATTATCGCAAGAAAGCCAATGTGCCCGGATTCCGCCCGGGTATGGTTCCCATGGGACTTATCAAGCGCCAGTACGGTACGGCTGTCAAGGCCGATGCCATCAACAAGGTCGTAGGTGAGCAGTTGCAACAATATATCCGTGACAACAAGATTCAGATGCTGGGCGAGCCGTTGCCCTCAGAGCAGCACGAGGCACAGGATCTGGAGAAGGACAGCACCTTCACTTTCAAGTTCGATATTGCCGTGGCTCCCGAGTTTACCTGTGAGCTCAGCGCCAGCGACAAGATAGACTACTACAACATCACCGTGGACGACGCACTCATCGACCGTCAGGTGGAGATGTTTGCCTCGCAGATGGGCAGCTATGTCAATGCCGACCACTTCGAGGGCAACGACACCATCAAGGGCGACCTGCGCGAGCTCGACGAGAACGGCAACACCAAGGAGGGCGGCGTGACGGTAGACAGCACCATCCTGATGCCGCTCTATATCAAGGACGAGGAGCAGAAGAAGCTGTTCGACGATGCCAAGCCCGGCGACATCATCACCTTCAATCCGCGCAAGGCTTATGCTGAGAGCGATGCCGAGGTGGCTGCCCTGCTCAAGATCAGCCGCGAAGAGGTGGCTGAGCACACAGGCGACTTCAGCTATCAAGTGACAGAGATCAACCACTTCCAGAAGCATGAAGTGAACCAGGAGCTCTTCGACGGCGTATACGGCAAGGGCAATGTGGCCGACGAGCAGGCTTTCCGCGACAAGATTGCCGAGGGACTCAAGGCCCAGCTTGCTACCGACAGCGATTTCCGCTTCATCCAGGACGTGCGTGCCTACTGTGAGCAGAAAGTGGGCAAGCTCGAGTATCCCGACGCGCTGCTCAAGCGCATCATGCTTGCCAACAACAAGGACAAGGGCGAGGAGTATGTGGAGAAAAACTACGAGGCCAGCATCAAGGAGCTCACATGGCACCTCATCAAGGAGCAACTGGTGGCTGCCAACGGTGTGAAGATAGGCGATGACGATGTGAAAGCTGCCGCCAAGGAGGCTGCCAGGGCTCAGTTTGCCCAGTACGGCATGAACAATGTGCCCGAGGAGTATCTGGACAACTATGCCGGAGAGATGCTCAAGAAGGCTGACACCGTAGAACCGCTTGTCAATCGTGCCATCGACCGCAAGCTCACAGAGGCGCTCAAGGGCGTGGTGTCTTTCAACGAGAAAGCCATTTCGCTCGACGACTTCAACAAGTTGATGAGCGAGTAACCTTTTTTTGAAAAAAAACTTCTCAATATAGAGAGGTTGTCGACTTTTTTTCTTATCTTTGTTCCTATGAACAGATGAGAGAAGAGTGGGCAACCTCTCTTTTTGTATGGATTTATAAGAAAAAACAATGAACAACGATTTTAGAAAATATGCTACGAAGCATTTGGGAATAAGCGGGATAGCATTGGATGACGTGTTGAAGTCGCAGGCTCAATACCTCAACCCTTATATTCTGGAGGAGCGTCAGCTCAATGTCACCCAGATGGATGTGTTCTCTCGTCTGATGATGGACCGCATCATCTTTTTGGGCACGGAGATCGACGATTATACAGCCAACACCCTGCAGGCGCAGTTGCTGTATCTCGACTCGGTAGACCCGGGCAAGGACATCTCCATCTATATCAACAGTCCGGGCGGAAGCGTGACAGCCGGTCTGGGTATCTATGATACGATGCAGTTTATCTCCAGCGATGTGGCCACCATCTGTACGGGTATGGCCGCCTCGATGGCTGCTGTGCTGCTGGTGGCCGGCACCGAGGGCAAACGTTCGGCACTCACCCACAGCCGTGTGATGATACACCAGCCGCTGGGTGGCGTGCAGGGACAGGCATCGGATATCGAGATTGAGGCCAAGGAGATTCAGAAATTCAAGAAGGAACTCTACACCATCATCTCCGAACATTCGCATACGCCCTACGAGAAGGTTTGGCAGGACAGCGACCGCAACTACTGGATGACGGCGCAGGAAGCCAAGGAGTATGGCATGATAGATACTGTGTTAATGCGTAAGAAGAATGTCGGCAAGTAAGAAAAAGGTCTGCAGCTTCTGTGGCCGCACGGACAACGAGGTGAAACTCATGATATCGGGCTTCAATGGCTTTATCTGCGAAGACTGTGCCAAGCAGGCTTACGAGATAGCGCTCTCGGCTGGCGTGTATGGCCACGATGCGCTGTCGGGCGACGGTCAGAAGAATACTTCCAAGTTTGAATTGAAGGAGATACCCAAGCCCAAGGAAATCAAGGACTACCTGGACCAGTATGTCATTGGACAGGACGAGGCCAAGCGTTTCCTCGCTGTCTCAGTGTATAACCACTACAAGCGTCTGAAACAGGAGAAAGACGAGGATGGGGTGGAGATAGAGAAGAGCAACATCATCATGGTGGGCAGCACAGGTACCGGAAAGACCTTGCTGGCACGTACCATCGCCAAGCTGCTCGATGTGCCTTTCACCATCGTGGATGCCACCGTGTTTACCGAAGCCGGATATGTGGGCGAGGATGTGGAGAGTATCCTGTCGCGATTGTTGCAGGTGGCAGACTACAATGTGCCGGCAGCCGAGCGCGGTATCGTGTTTATCGACGAGATAGACAAGATAGCCCGCAAGAGCGACAATCCCAGCATCACCCGCGACGTGAGCGGCGAGGGCGTGCAGCAGGGTCTGCTCAAGCTGTTGGAGGGCACGATGGTCAACGTGCCGCCAAAGGGAGGCCGCAAGCATCCCGACCAGGACTATATTCATGTAGATACACGCAACATACTCTTTATCTGTGGCGGTGCCTTTGACGGCATAGAGGCCAAGATAGCGCAGCGTATGAACACGCATGTAGTGGGCTACAACTCGGTGCAGAATGTGGCCAATATCGACAAGAACAACCTGATGCAGTATGTGATGCCGCAAGACCTCAAGTCGTTTGGCTTGATTCCCGAGATTATCGGCCGTCTGCCTGTGCTCACGTACCTCAATCCGCTGGACAGGGAGGCTTTGCGCCGCATCCTTGTCGAGCCCAAAAACTCTATTGTCAAGCAATATACCAAACTGTTGGCAATAGATGGTGTGAAGCTGAGTTTCGCCGACGATGCGCTGGAGTATATCGTCGACAAGGCCGTGGAGTTCAAACTCGGCGCGCGTGGACTACGTTCCATCGTCGAGGCCATGATGATGGATGCCATGTTTGAGTTGCCTTCGCAGAAGAAAAAGCGTTTTGAGGTAACGCTGGACTATGCGAAGCGCGAGATGGAGAAATCGTTCTTGCAGAAGCAAGAATCACTATAATGCCTGACGGTGCCTCTCCCCTCTGGAGTGGGGGAGGCAGCTGCCGGGCATCAATTTACCTTGGGAATACCATATCTTATTAAGAGGAAACTGGAACTGCTTGTTTGTATGACTAAAGACGTTAATCTTACAGAAAAACTTAAACACTATTTCGGCTTTGACACGTTCAAAGGCGATCAGGAGGTCATTATCATAAACTTGATGGCAGGCAATGACACCTTTGTGCTGATGCCTACCGGCGGCGGCAAGAGCCTGTGCTACCAGTTGCCGTCGCTCCTGATGGAGGGCACGGCCATCGTCGTCTCGCCATTGATAGCTCTGATGAAGAATCAGGTGGATGTCATCAACGGAATGAGTGAGGAGAGCGGCGTGGCGCATTACCTGAACTCGTCGCTCAACAAGTCTGCCATCCAGCAGGTGATGGACGATGTGCGCAGCGGCAAGACCAAGCTCCTCTATGTGGCTCCCGAATCGCTCAACAAAGAGGAGAACCTCGAGTTTTTCAAGTCTTTCCGTATCTCGTTTTATGCCATCGACGAGGCGCATTGTATCTCGGAGTGGGGCCATGATTTCCGTCCCGAGTACAGGAATATCCGTCCTACTATCAACAAGATAGGCCATGCACCGGTGATTGCGCTCACCGCCACCGCCACCGACAAGGTGAGAACTGATATCAAGAAGAGTCTCGGCATTCTGGATGCCGTGGAGTTCAAGAGCTCGTTCAATCGCCCCAACCTCTATTATGAAGTGAGGCAGAAGACCAACGACATCAACAAGCAGATTATCCGTTTCATCCGGCAGCATGCCGGCAAGAGCGGCATCGTATATTGTCTCTCGCGCAAGAAAGTGGAAGAATTGGCAGCCGATTTGAGGGCCAACGACATCAAGGCGGCACCTTACCATGCAGGGCTCGACAGTGCTACCCGTTCCCACACGCAAGACGATTTTCTGATGGAGCGCATCGACGTGATTGTGGCTACCATCGCTTTTGGCATGGGCATCGACAAGCCCGATGTACGTTTTGTTATCCACTACGATATTCCCAAGAGCCTGGAGGGTTATTACCAGGAGACAGGTCGTGCAGGTCGTGACGGGGGCGAGGGACTGTGTATCGCCTTCTATTCGAGCAAGGACCTGCGCAAGCTGGAGAAGTTTATGGAGGGTAAGCCTGTCGCCGAGCAAGACATTGGCCGCCAGCTCCTTCAGGAGACGGCAGCCTATGCCGAGTCTTCAGTATGCCGTCGCAAACTGTTGCTGCACTATTTCGGTGAAGAATACCACGTGGACAATTGCGGTAACTGCGACAACTGTCTGCATCCCAAGGAGCGGATAGAGGCCAAGGAGCCTCTGCTGATGGTATTGAAGGCGGTGAAGGCCATCAAAGAGAATTTCCGCCAAGAGTATGTGGTCGATTTTGTCAAAGGACGTGCCACCGACGACATCGTATCGCACAAGCACGATGAACTGGAAGAGTTTGGACTGGGTGAGGATGAGAACGATAAACTATGGAATCCTGTCATCCGTCAGGCCCTCATAGCCGGTTATCTGCACAAGGATGTGGAAAGTTACGGCCTGCTCAAACTCACCGCCGCGGGCAAGAAGTTCATGAAGTCGCCCAAATCGTTCATGATAGTGCTCGACTCGGAGTTTAAGGACGATTACGACGATGACGAGATGCAGGGAGGCACTGCCGTGCTTGATCCGGAACTCTACGCCATGCTGATAGACCTGCGTAAGCGGGTGGCTAAGAAGCAGGGACTCGCTCCCTATGTCATCTTCTTCGACGCATCGCTTGAGCAAATGGCCACCATGTACCCCATCACCCTGCAGGAACTGCAGAACATCCAGGGCGTGGGAGCCGGAAAGGCCAAACGTTACGGCCAAGCCTTCTGCGACCTGATTCGTAAGCACTGTGAGGAAAACGGCATTGTGCGCCCGGAGGATTTCCGCGTCAAGACCGTTGCCAAGAAGAGCATGCTCAAAGTGAAGATTATCCAGAGCATAGACCGCCAGATAGCGCTCGACGACATTGCCACCGCACAGGGATTGGAGTTCGACGAACTGCTCGATGAAATAGAGGCAATCGTCTACAGCGGCACCAAATTGAACATCGATTACTTCCTCGAAGATGTGATGGACGATGACCGTGTCGATGAAATCTTCGACTATTTCATGGACAGCGAGACCGATGACCTCGATACCGCCATCGAGGAGTTGGGCGGAGACTATTCCGAAGAGGATATCCGATTGGTGCGCATCAAGTTCCTGTCGGAGATGGCCAACTGATACTTTCTCCAAGTGGTGCCTCTTTTTTTGCCCTCACCCCGTCCCTCTCCCGATGGGCGAGGGCACCCTCAGGGAACCACAAGATTCGTCTCTGATTTCCAATGAAGAAAACATAAAAAAGGCTGGAAGAACTTACTTGCCGTGTTTCTTGTAATACTCCAGACCTGCTTTTACATTCTTTTTCAGTGCTTCCGACGTATAGGTAGCCCCTGTCACGCCGTCTATCTTGGCCTTTGCCGCCTTGGTCACCGTCATCCCCTCGTAGCGGGTGAGGAGCTGGCGCGCCATGCGCATATATTTGGGTGTCTCTTGGCTCGGCTGGGTCTCTATCTTCACCACCTTGTTCTTGCAGATGAATATCTTCACCGGCGTGGCTCCGTTGTAGCCCTCGATACCCTTGCCGGGCAGACGGGTGTCTACGATGGTGGTGTCGCCCCTCGTGGTGAGTATGCCGTCTGCCGGCATGGCACTGATGAGCAGCGCCACGGTGAGCAGCGCGGCTACGGCCATGAGCATGCCTATGGTTCCCTTGTTCATTGCAGTGGCGTGATGCTATTATACCAGATGGCCGATGATTTCCTCGCGGCTACCGGCGAGCATGTCGATAACCGGAATCTCGGGCATGGTGTAGCAACCCGGCTGCAGGCGCATGGAGGCGCGTGCTACATTGACCAGCACCTGTGCGGTGAGGGCGGGGTTGTTGATACTCATGTTAAACTCAAACCGCTGGTTGGGGGTCTTGCCGCTCACACCCTTGCGCACCAGGTTCACACCGTGGCCCATGTCGCGTACGTCGTCCACAGAGGGCACGGCAAACACGTGGGTCTCGTCATTGGCAAAATAGGGGTCGGCCTTGATGGCGGCGGTGACATCCTCCAGACGGGCGCCGTCTTCCAGCTCCACGTAGACCATGCGGCGGTGAATGCCTTCGCCGAGAGGAATGGTGACAGAGAGTGCATTCTTCACACCCTCCTTGCTTCTCACGCACACCGAGTGGCCCATGCTCATGCCGGGGCCGAAGTTGGTGTAGCTGAGTCCCTTCGGGGCGAGGCTCTCGATGAGCACGCGCACCACCGAGTCAGAGCCCGGGTCCCAGCCGGCGGCGATGACGCTCACGCGACCGGCCTTCTTGCAGTTTTCCATCTGCTGTGCACGGTAGTCGAGGATGCTGGTATGTATGTCAAAACTGTCTACGGTGTTGATGCCCATTGCCACGATGCGTGCGGCGTATTCGGGGCACGAGCGGGTGGGAGTGGCGAGGATGGCCACGTCTACATCGGCGAGTTTGGCGATGTCGTCCACCACCTCATAAGCGGCCAGTTCGGCGGGCTTGTCAGTGCTACCCTGTCGGCGGACGATGCCGGCGATTTCAAAATCCTTGGCGGCTTCCAAAGCCTGTACGGTGTAGTGTCCGATGTTGCCGTAACCCACTACGGCTGCTCTAATCTTTTTCATCTTGCTATTTATGTTTCTTTTTTTTCTACGAGGCAAAATTACTTCTTTTCCATGAGATATGGATGGGTTGTTATGATTTTTTTGTTAAAAAAATGTGTGCGCCCAGTCTCCTTGCGATGATGGATAGTCGTGTCGGTAACCGCATTTGGCGACCGTATCGCAATTGGAGTACGGGCGTATCGCAATTGGAGTACGACCGTATCGCAATTGCCGTACGGTCGTACACCAACTGCCGTACGGTCTCCAGATGGGGTCTTTGGCAGAGCTGTCTGCCGTATATGGGGCGGCGGGATGCAATAAATAGGTATAAAACACGTTATCTTTGCAGATTTTGTATACAATATTAGATTGGGAACATGATAGAATATATTAGGGGCGAGTTGGCCGACCTTAGCCCAACGCTGGCCGTGATAGAAGCGGCGGGCGTGGGTTATGCGCTCAACATATCGCTCAACACGTATAGTGCCATCCAGGGCAAGCGCGAAGTGAAACTCTATGTCAACGAGGCACTGGTCACGGGTGGTCGCGACGATTCTTTTACGCTCTATGGCTTCGCTTCCCGACAGGAGCGCGAGCTTTACCGCCTGCTCATCACTGTCTCGGGCGTGGGTGCCAATACGGCGCGCATGATACTCTCGGCCATTACCCCGGCCGAGTTGTGCAATGTCATCGCCAACGGAGACGAGCGGATGCTCAAGGGGGTGAAGGGAATCGGGCTGAAGACGGCGCAGCGCATCATCGTAGACTTGCGCGACAAGATAGTGGCCAGCGGCATCGCCGAGGAGCTGCATGTGGCTACATCGGCCGGCCCTCAAGTGGATATGGGTGTGAAGGACGAGGCGGTGAGCGCGCTCACCATGTTGGGATTTGCCCCGGCTCCCTCTGCCAAGGTGGTGGTCGCCATCTTGGAGGCTCAGCCCTCGCTGCCTGTAGAGCAGGTGGTGAAGCTGGCGCTGAAGCAGATCAAATGAGGATTAATTTATAATTGGCTTCGCCGAACTTCGTTTCACAATTGGTTTCGCCGACCTTCGGTTCACAATTTGCAGTTGGCTTCAGCATTTTTGGCTGGTATTGAGATAATCATTGGATACACGGCATCATAGTAGGTGGTTGGTTGTGCTCATGGCTTGGGCTGTGGGCATGGCGATGGCTATGCCCGCATGGCAGCAGGCACGGCAGGTGCCGCAGAAGCGGAAGACGGCGCCGCAGCGGGTGCAGGCGGGCGATACGGTGAAGCGGCCGGAGGTGAAGGCGCAGCCCATTCTGGTGGAGGACGACTCGATACCCGACTCGCTGTTGCATACCCGCTGGCGCATTCAGCGCACCACGGCCGTCACACAGGCCGATTTGCGGCAGCATGCTGCCGACTTGCGCCGCCCGGACAACCTGAAACAGGAGGTGGCCTACAACGACACCACCCATCAGTATGTCATCGGCACCCGTTTGGGCAACATGTGGCTGGCCACGCCTATCGTCATGATGCCCGACGAGTATCTCAAGTGGAGTGAGAAGCAGGAGCGCGACCGCTTTTTCAGGGCCAAGAACGATGAAGTGTACCAGGCCAAGGGCAAGGAGAAGTTCGATTTCACCGATATGCACTTCGACTTGGGTCCGGCAGAGAAGATTTTCGGCCCCGGTGGTGTGCGTATCAAGACACAGGGTAGCGCGGAGCTCAAGTTTGGCGCCACCCTCAAGAATATAGACAACCCCAGCCTGCCCATCCGCAACCGCAAGACCACGACCATCGACTTTGACGAGAAAATCAACCTCAATGTCAACGGCAAGGTGGGCGACAAGGTCAACATGAACCTCAACTACAACACCGATGCCACTTTCGACTTCGACACCCAGAACCTGAAACTCAAGTACGAGGGCAAGGAAGACGAGATCATCAAGCTCGTTGAGGCCGGCAACACCTCGTTTCCCTCCAATTCTTCCCTTGTCAAGGGTGCCAGTTCGCTCTTCGGCATCCGTACAGATATGCAGTTTGGCAAGCTCAAACTGCAGACGGTGGCCTCGCAGAAGAAGACTTCCACCTCCAGCGTGTCGTCCAAGGGCGGCGTGCAGCTCACCCCGTTTGAGATTGATGTGGCCAACTATGAGGAAAACATGCACTTCTTCCTTTCCCACCACTTCCGTGGCCGCTACGATGCCGGCATGAAGACGCTGCCCAACCTCACCACGGGTATCAAGATCAACAGGGTGGAGATATGGGTGACCAACAAGTCGGGAACCACTACCAACACCCGCAACATAGTGGCACTGACCGATCTGGGCGAAAACCAGCAGGTGGTCAATCAGATGTGGTCTGTCACGGGGCAGCCCGTTCCCTGCAATGCGGCCAACACCGAGTACCAGACCATCGTGGGTACCTACGCTTCGGCACGCAATATCGATGAGACCTCGTCGGTGCTCGAAGGAGCCGGACTGGTGGGCGGCAGCGACTATGAGAAACTCGAGAGCGCCCGTCTGCTGGGCAGTTCCGAGTACACCATCAACACTGCGCTCGGCTATGTGTCGCTCAAGACCACGCTGCAGACCGACCAGGTGCTGGCCGTGGCCTACGAGTACACTTATGGAGGCGTGACCTATCAGGTGGGCGAGTTTGCCTCGGATGTCACCGATGTGGGCAAGGCCCTCTTTGTGAAGTCGCTCAAGAATACCAGCAACAATCCCTCGCAGGGCAACTGGCGGCTGATGATGAAGAATGTCTACGCCTTGGGCTCCTCGGTGGAGAAGGAGAAATTCCGCCTCGATGTCAAGTTCCAGAGCGATACGGCCGGAGTGTACCTTAATTATATACCCGAGACACAGGTCAAGGACATGCCTATCATCCGCGTGCTCGGTGCCGACCGTCTGGACAATAACAACAAGCCCAATCCCAACGGCTATTTCGACTATGTAGACGGCTACACAGTATCGGGCGGCCGTGTCTTCTTCCCGTGTGCAGAGCCCTTCGGATCGTACCTCTACTCCTATCTCACGGCCAAGGGCGTGCCTGCCGACAAGGCAGCGCGCTATGCCTTCACCGAACTGTACGATTCTACCAAGACCGTGGCCAAGCAGATAGCGGAGAAAGACAAGTATATGCTTGTGGGGCAGTTTCGTGGCAGCGCGGCCAATGTCATTTCACTGGGCACCTACAACGTGCCCCAGGGGTCGGTGGTGGTGACGGCCGGCGGCGTGACGCTCACCGAGGGCTCAGACTATACCGTGGACTACAGCGCCGGCGAGGTGACCATCCTCAACCAGAGCATCATCGATGCCGGGACGGCCATCAATGTGTCTACGGAGAGCCTCTCAGACTATGGGCAGCAGCGCAAGACCATGTTTGGCGTCAATTGGGAGTACCAGTTTACCAAGAATTTCCAGATGAGCGGTACCTTGCAGCATCTCACGGAGCAGGCCCTCACCACCAAGGTGAACATGGGAGCCGAGCCGCTCAACAATACGCTCTGGGGAGTGAACCTCAACTGGAAGCAGGAGAGCCAGTGGCTCACCAATATGCTCGACAAGATACCTTTCCTGCATGTCACGCAGCCCTCTCAGATATCCTTCAATGCCGAGTTTGCCCAGCTCATCGCCGGCCAGAGCCACGGCACGCAGGACAATGCCTCGTATCTGGACGACTTTGAGAACTCCTCCACCAAGATAGATGTGTCTACCCCCACCTCGTGGATTATCTCCAGCGTGCCCTCCACCATCCCCAACTACAACGACAAGACCACGCTGGCGAGCGGCTTCGACCGTGCGCTGCTGGCGTGGTACAATATCGATCCGCTCTTTACCCGCAGGAGCAGTTCGCTTACCCCGGCACATATCAAGAGCGACTTGGCGCAGCTGTCCAACCACTATGTGCGCGAGGTGCTGGTGAGCGAGCTCTATCCCAACCGCGACCAGAGCAACTACAATGGTGCCATCTCCACGCTTCCCATCCTCAACCTGGCTTACTACCCCTCCGAGCGCGGCCCTTACAACTTCTGTCCCGACCTCAACCACGATGGCACGCTCATCCAGCCCTCACGCCGGTGGGGAGGCATGATGCGCAAGCTCAATACCAACGATTTCGAGACTGCCAACATCGAGTATGTCGAGTTCTGGCTCCTCGACCCTTTCATCTACACCAATCAGCAGCCCGACGGCCACGAGTATGGCGGCGACTTCTACATCAACCTCGGCGAGGTGAGCGAAGACGTGCTGCGCGACGGCAAGAAATTCTATGAGAGCGGCATGCCCGTAGACGGTTCGCAGAGCTACATCACCACCCAGTGGGGAAAGGTGCCCACGCAGGCATCGGTCACCTACGCCTTTGCCACCACTGCCGGCAGCAGGGCCTTGCAGGATGTGGGATTCAATGGCCTCACTGACGAGGAGGAGCGCACCTTTGAGGCTTATCAGAGTTTCCTGCAGCAGATACAGGGCAAGGTGAGTGCGGCCGTCTTCGACTCTATCATGAACGACCCCGCCAACGACAACTACCACTACTTCCGGGGCTCGGACTACGACCAGATGCAGGCCTCCATCTTGCGGCGTTACAAGTATATCAACAATCCGCAGGGCAATTCGCCCGACTCGGACAGCCGGCGCGAAAGTTATGATACCTCTTACAAGACGACGCCCGACGTGGAGGATATCAATCAGGATTACACCCTCAACGAGTACGAGAAATATTTCCAGTACCGCATCTCCATCCGTCCGCAGGACATGGTGGTGGGGCACAACTATATCGTGGACAAGCGCGAGGCTCTCGCCCCGCTGCGCAATGGCACCAGCGAGCGTGTGACCTGGTACCAGTTCCGCATCCCACTCGATGATTATGAGCAGCGGGTGGGTGCCATCTCCGACTTTACCAGTGTGCGCTTCATGCGCATGTACCTCAAGGGTTTTTCGCGTCCCATCGTCTTGCGCTTCGGCAGCCTGGATCTGGTCAAGGGCGAGTGGCGCATGTACGACCAGCAGCTCAGTCCCACGGCCACGTCGTCGGGCAAACTGGCGGTGAGTGCCATCAATATCGAGGAAAACAACGACAAGACCCCCGTCAACTATGTGCTGCCACCCGGCATCCGGCGCGCCCAAGACCCCAGTCAGCCCCAGCTCGTGGAGTCCAACGAGCAGGCGCTCAGCATGCTGGCCACCGATATGGGTACCAACGAGTCGAAGGCAGTCTACAAGAACACCACCCTCGACCTGCGCCAGTACAAGCGCCTGCAGATGTTTGTACATGCCAACGCGTTGGAGGCCAACACCACCAACCTTACAGACCACCAGATGGCCGTCTTCATACGCTTAGGAAGCGACTATAAGACCAACTACTACGAGTACGAGATACCCTTGGTGCTCACCCCAGAGGGCAAGTACGACAAGTATTCGCGTGCCGACTGTGAGCGCGTGTGGCCTCAAGACAACATGCTCGACGTGCCGCTCGACCTGTTTACCAAACTCAAGAAGGAGCGCAACATCGCCAAGGCTTCGGGAACTGCCTCGTACAATCGCGAATACTCGTTCTACGATGCCGACCATCCCAGCAACCGTGTGAGCATCATGGGTAATCCCACGCTGGGCGAGGTGAAGACCATGATGATTGGCGTGCGCAACAAGGCTGGCGAGGTGAAATCGGCCGAAATCTGGGTCAACGAGCTCCGTCTCAAGGAGTATAACAGTGAGGGAGGCTGGGCTGCGCAGGGCAATCTCAATGTCCAGCTTTCCGATTTCGGCACCGTCAATGTGCAGGGGCGCTATATCTCCGAGGGATTCGGCGGATTGGAAGACCGGGTGGACCAGCGTTCTACCGACGATTACAAGAACTACAGCGTCACCACCAGTCTGGAGCTCGGCAAGTTTTTCCCCGACAAGGCCAAGGTCACCGCACCGCTCTACTACTCGGTCACCAAGGAGGAGACCAGACCCAAGTACAATCCCTTGGACACCGACATGAAGCTCGACGATGCCCTGGAGTCGGCCGCCAATACGCAGGAGCGCGACTCCATCGAGCGCATCGCCGTGACGCGGACTACCAATACCAACTTCTCGCTGTCCAATGTGCGCGTGGGCATACAGACCAAGCGCCACCCCATGCCGTACGACCCGGCCAACTTCTCTTTCTCCTACAGCCATTCGCACCGCTACACCAGCGGAGAGACCACCGTCTATGAGAAGGAAGACAACTGGCGCGGCGCGATGAGCTACAACTGGACACCCGTGTTCAAGGCTTGGGAGCCTTTCAAGAAGATCAAAAACAAGTCTAAGTGGCTTGACATCCTCAAGAAGTTTGGCCTCAACTGGCTGCCGCAGAATCTGGGCTTCAACAGCGAGCTCACCCGCAGCTACTATGAGCTGCAGGAGCGTGACATGGAGAGCATGGAGAGCGGAGAGCTGCCCCTCACGTTCAGCTCGCAGTTCTTGTGGAACCGCGACTTCACGCTACGCTGGGACCTGACGCGCAACCTGCACATGAATTTCCAGAGCGCCACCCACGCAGAGATAGAAGAGCCCTATGCCCCGGTCAACAAGGAGCGCTACCCCGATGCCTACAGCGCATGGAAAGATTCGGTGAAGACCAGCCTCCTCCACTTCGGCACGCCACTCGACTACAACCAGTCGTTCAACCTCTCCTACCAGGTGCCCATCAACCTCATCCCCATCTTCGACTGGATCAACACCAACGCTACTTACAATGCCACCTACAACTGGGTGCGGGGTACCAATCTCGACGATGGCACCTCGCTCGGCAATACGGTCATCAGCAACCGTAGCCTCAATATCAACGGCACTTTCAATATGGAGCGGCTCTACAACCATATCCCGTTCCTGAAGAAGACCAATGACCGGTTCCGTAAGGAGAAGAGCCAAGCCGAGCTCAAGCGTCAGCAGGCCAACCGCGCCCGGCAGCGAGCCACAGCCCGCACCACAGCCGACAAGAACAAGGCCAATGCCGACAAGCGCGATGCCGCTGCCGAGACACAGAAGAGGCAGTTGCCCAAAAACCAGCGCAGCTATGAGCGCGAGATTACCCTGCGCCCCGACACCACCGTGAATCTGAACCACGGCAAGCGTACCAAGCGCCTCACCGTGGTGGCCAAGACCAAGGATGGCAAAGAGTTTAAGCTCAAGTACCGCAAGGTAAGCGACAACCAGATACGCATTACCAACCATGTGGACTCGGCGGTGAAGCTCAAGGTTACCGTCACTCCCATGGAACCGCTCGACAACAAGGGCTGGTACAAGACCGCGCAGGCTGCCGCCCGCGTGCTGATGATGGTGCGCAATGTGAGTGTAAGCTACCGCAACCAGTACTCGCTCTCGTTGCCGGGATTTATGCCCACCATCGGCGACGCTTTCGGACAGACCAGGGGCAACGGACTGCTCTCTCCGGGACTCGACTTCGCCTTCGGCATGATAGGCGACAGCTACATCGACAAGGCCAAACGCAACGACTGGCTGCTCATGAACGACTCGGTGGCCACGCCCGCCTCTACCCATCAGGCCATAGACTTGCAGCTGAAGATGACGCTGGAACCTGTGCGCAACCTGAAGATAGACCTTACCGCGTCCAGGACCGAGAACAAGTCGAAGAGCATACAATATATGTACACCGGCAACCCCACCACGCAGAGCGGCACCTTCACCATGACCACGCTCTCGCTCAAGAGCGCGTTCGAGGGAATAGGCAATGCCGAGAATGGCTACCATTCGGCCTCGTTCGAGAAATTCTGCCAGTCGCTCGATGCCTTCCGCGACCGCGTGGAGGCACAGTATGCGGGCGCCACCTATCCCGCCGGTACCCCGCTGGCAGGCAAACCCTACGATCCGGCCAACGGTGCAGTGGGCAAGTACAGCGCCGATGTCATGGTACCGGCCTTCCTCTCTGCCTATACCAGCATGGGCGGCCACTCGCTCAGCATCTTTCCCTCGCTCGCCAGACTCCTCCCCAACTGGACGCTGCGCTATAGCGGACTGGCCAAGCTGCCGTGGTTCAGCGATGTCTTCAAGAGTTTCAACATCAACCATAGCTACCGCAGTGTCTATGCCGTGGGGTCGTACAGCACCTACAGCACCTTTATGGAGTTTATGAACGGACTGGGATTTGTGACCGATGCCACCACGGGCAATCCTGTGCCCAACAGCATGTACAATGTGTCGAGCGTGAGCATCAACGAAGCCTTCTCGCCGCTGCTTGGCGTGGATATGACGTTCCACAACAACCTCACCGCCAAACTCGAGTATCGCACCACACGCGTGCTCAACCTGAGTATGACCAGCGTACAGCTCAACGAGGCCACCAGTCACGACTGGGTGCTGGGAATGGGTTACCGCATCAACAACTTCCGCCTCTTCGGCGCACAACCCAAGCGCAAGGTGAAGACCCGAGTCTACTCCGCAAAGGATACCAAGTCACAGGCCACCGGCAGCCAAAGCGCCCGGGGCGGTCTGAACAACGACCTCAACCTGCGCCTCGACATCAGTTACCGCAAGCAGGCCAACATCAGCCGAGATATCGCCACGGTGTGCAGTTTTGCCAGCAGCGGCAACACTGCCTTCAAGCTCAGTTTTATGGCCGATTACACGCTGTCGCGCCTCCTCACCATGAGCTTCTACTATGACAGTCAGACCAATACGCCCCTGCTCACCAGCAGCAGCTATCCCACCACCACCCACGATTTTGGCCTTAGCCTCAAGTTCAGTCTTACCCGATAGGGTAGGACAGCAAGGGGGCGTTTTTTTCCCCACCGTCATGATGCCATACGGTCTACAAACGTGGCAATCAATGGCTGCAAATGAGTTAAACGATGTTAAAGGCGTTGATATCCCCCCATTTTTTCCGTATATAGTACAGACGCAACCAACGACAGCGATGACCGAATCTCTCTTCATAGCCCAAGCCCCGACGCTGCGCAGCAAGGCCATAGCCGTGGCCAGCCGATGGGTGGATGCCGACGAGGCCGAAGACATAGCGCAAGACGCGCTGCTGAGGCTTTGGACGCTCCGCGAGGCCGTGCAGACCCCGCAGCATGCCGAGGCGCTGGTGGCCAAGATGGCCTGGCAGCGGTGTGCCGATGTCTCGCGACGCTGCCGTACCGTGCCGATAGACAGCGGGCAAGCCGTGGCCGATGACCGTACAGCCGCGCCAGATGCCCACTTGGAGCAGGCCGACAACGAGGAGTGGCTCCATCGCCGTCTGGCCAGCCTCCCCTCCATGCAGTATCAGGTGCTGCGGTTGCGCCAGGTGGAGCAGAAGAGCCATGCCGAGATAGCTGCCATCCTCGGCACCACACCCCACTCGGTGGCCACGCTGCTCTCACGTGCCCGACAACAGTTGCTGGAAGCCATCAGGCGGCGCAACCGCAACCATGTATAACCACCCCTCAACCCAAACCGTATGATGATGAGACATGACGAACAGCATATCAGGCTACTCCTTCGGCGCTTTATGGCCGGAGAAACCTCTCTCGAAGAAGAGCGGGAGATAGCCGCGTGGATGAGGCAGGCCAAATCGCTGCCCGATGACCTGTGCGACTATCAGCAGATGTTTGCCCTCTTCGAGGCCGGAATGCCCTGCGACCTTCTCTCTCCGTCTCTGCCCGTAACCCGGCAGAGGCGTGGTCGCAGGCTTGGCATGGCTGTGGCCTGTGTGGCTGCCTGTGTGGCCGTGGTGGTAGGACTGTGGGGGCTGTGGGGTAGGGGCAGCGGTGCTGAGGACGGCATGCAATTGGCCGAAGTGCCTGTGCCAGCGGTGATGCCTACAGACAGCGCAGCGGCACCGGCAGACAGCACGGGTTGCAGGGAGCGTAGTACGATGCAGCCCATCAGGAAAAGGGGACAGTCGCAGAAGCGTCGGCTTCGGAAGCATCGCAGTCTTCCGGCTCCGCCTCCTGTGTATATGGCCGAGGCTTCTGTAGACACCATGCTGTGGCAGACAGCCGTCGCGGCCGAGCTCATGATAGAGCAGGCCGGACAGGCGCATGAGCGGATGCTCGACAGTCTGGCCTTAGACTGCTGGCTGCATGACCTGTGGGTGGCTGCCATTGTCGAGGAGGAGATGGAAGAGACCGTGTGCGAGTGAGATGAATAAGGAAAACCATAAAATATAGTATAAGATGAAGACAGCAAGACGATTGATGATGGGGGTCATGATGGCCGTCGTACCGCTCATGGCAGCGGCACAGAAGTCTGTAGCCGACATGGAGCAGGCATTCGATACGTTTGTAGGTTGGTTGGCTGATGGCGGCTACGTTACGGCCTCGGCCACCGAGACTTACTCGGAAGGAAGCTATTACAAGAAGTATGAGTTTGCAGCCCCAAAGGGCAAGTTGAAGACGGTGGAAGAACTGGACCGCGCGCTCTCGCGCAACAGCGTGCTGGGCTATGAGTCGCTGGTGAAGCGGGCGGGCACCAACAGTGCCGATACCAAGACCATCGCCTATGGCAAGAGAAATGCCATCAAGATACAGTTTGGCACCCACAAGGATCGCAACTACAATGTGCTGCTCATGCGCAGCCGCACCGACACGACTATGCGTTACGCCTATGCGCTGGTGTGGTATGATACCAAGGAGCAGATAGCGGGCAACGTCTATAAAATTTATGGCAAAGACCCCGCAAAGCATGTATCGGTAGGGGTGTATGGTATGCCGGGGCTCTCGTCGTTGCAGTCGTTGTCCGAATTGTCAGATGGAGGGATGGCGCACACCGTGACCACCATCTCCAGCGATGGCAAGGTGAGGATGATACGCAACGGGAAGACGGTAGAGGTAGACAGTATCGGTGCTGTAGGTGCCATCGCCAATATGGCGCTGAAGACGAGTGCCGACTTTGTGATACAGCTCAATACCCTCCATACCACCTACTTTAATCCGCCCACAGGCACGCGGCCTAACCAGCAGCATACGTTGCGTACAGCTGTCATGGGGCGTGTACTCAAGTTGTGCCGGGAACATGGCAAGCTGCTCACACCCGATGACCGCGAGTTTTGCCGCAATGTCCTGATGAAATGGAAGAAATTGTGCGCCGAAGACCTACACCGTGAAATGCTGCGGTTAGCACTCAAAGGTCTTTGAGAATTTACTTAGGTAATTCACAATTGGCTTCGCCGAACTTCGTTTCATAATGCATAATTGATATCGCCGACCTTTGTTCCTCTGTTACGAAACGAAGGCCGGCGAATTTAATTGTGAATTATTCCTTGTGAATTATGAATTCTTAATTATGAATTATTCCTTGTCGTACGCATGCGCGGGATAATCGATGGTGTAATGTAGGCCTCGGCTCTCCTTGCGCTCGATAGCCATGCGCGTGATGAGGTATCCCGTATTGATCATATTGCGCAGTTCGCATAGTTCCTTGCTCACCTTGACGCGCTTAAACAGGTTTTCGGTCTCCTCATAGATGAGATCCAGCCTGTCCCAGGCACGTTTCAGTCGCAAGTCGCTGCGGACGATGCCCACATAGTTGCTCATGATTTCGCCCACCTCTTTCACACTCTGGGTGATGAGCACCTTTTCCTCGTTGGTGAGCGTTCCCTCATCGTTCCACTCGGGCACACCCTCGTTGAAGTCGTAGTCGTCTACATGCTCCAGACTGTGGCGGGCCGCTGTCTCTGCATATACCACGGCCTCAATGAGCGAATTGCTCGCCAGTCGGTTGCCGCCGTGCAGTCCTGTGCAGGCACATTCGCCGATAGCATAAAGGCGCTCGATGCTCGACAGTCCGTTGAGGTCTACCTTGATGCCGCCGCACATGTAGTGGGCCGCGGGGCGTACGGGAATGAAGTCGCGGGTGATGTCGATGCCTATGGAGAGACACTTGGCATAGATGTTGGGGAAGTGGCGACGTGTCTCCTCCGGATCCTTGTGCGTCACGTCCAGACACACATGGTCCAGACCGTGTATTTTCATCTCCTTGTCGATGGCGCGTGCCACGATGTCGCGTGGGGCCAATGAGAGCCTGGGGTCGTACTTCTCCATGAAGCTCTCGCCTGTGGGCAGGCGCAGGATACCGCCGTAGCCCCGCATGGCCTCGGTGATAAGGTAGGCCGGATGCGTTTCGCCCGGATGGTAGAGCGCTGTGGGGTGAAACTGTACAAACTCCATATCCTGCACGGTGCCTTTGGCGCGGTACACCATCGCCTCTCCGTCGCCCGTGGCGATGACGGGATTGGTGGTAGACTGGTACACGGCTCCGCATCCACCGGTACACATCACCGTGACGCGGCTCAGGTATGTGTCCACTTTTTGGGTGTCGGGGTTGAGCACATATGCGCCATAACAATATATATAGGGCGTACGGCGGGTGACCCGTGCCCCGAGATGGTGCTGCGTGATGATTTCCACGGCAAAGTGTTGCTCCTTGACATCGATGTCGGGGCATTGGCGCACGGCCTCCATCAGTCCGCGCTGAATCTCAGCGCCGGTATCGTCGGCGTGGTGAAGGATGCGGAATTCGGAGTGGCCGCCCTCGCGGTGCAGGTCGAAGTTGCCCTCGCTGTCCTTGTCGAAGTTCACTCCCCAGCTTACCAGTTCCCTGATTTGGTCTGGTGCCATCGTCACCACTTGTTCCACGGCCTTGCGGTCGCTGATCATGTCGCCGGCCACCATCGTGTCCTCGATATGTTTGCCAAAATCGTCTTTCAGCAGATTGGTGACAGAAGCCACTCCACCCTGTGCAAACGCCGTATTGGCTTCGTCGAGCGAAGTCTTGCAGATGATGCACACCTTACCTTTGTGCGCTCTGGCCACTTTGAGCGCGTAGCTCATCCCGGCCACTCCTGCGCCGATGATGAGGAAATCGTACTTATAAACCATACCAATTTCTTTTGTCAGTGCAAAGTTAGTGCAAGTCGAAGACAATGCAAAGCGAAAAAAGGATTTTTTTTTCGCAATTTGTATTGTTGAGGCGCCGCCTAAGTTATGAAAAGTTAGTGCAAGTCGAAGACAATGCAAAGCGAAAAAAGGATTTTTTTTCGCAATTTGTATTGTTGAGGCGCCGCCTAAGTTATGAAAAGTTAGCGCAAGTCGAAGACAATGCAAAGCGAAAAAAGGATTTTTTTTCGCAATTCCTCCTCATTCCCATGATTGTTTGCAGGCTGGTGCATAGAAGTAGCGCCCCATTTCTTGAGCTTTTATTCGTCAGTTACACAGATTTTGCGTAATTTTGCATACTGTAATGATGAAGACCCTACAATCCATACGTCGCCTGATGGGGTGGCTGATACTCATAGTGCCGGCAATGATGTCGGCACAGACTTTGCAGTATGCTGTTCCCGATACTGTCGGGGAGGATACTGCCAAGGTGGTGGCCATGCCGTGGCCCCAGCGTGTGCAGATGCAGATAGACAGTCTGCTCAGAAATCCCATGTTTGAGACCTCTCAAGTGGGACTGATGGTCTATGACCTGACGGCCGACTCTACCCTCTACCGATACGGAGAGCGGCAGATGCTGCGCCCGGCATCGACCATGAAGCTGGTCACGGCGATAGCCGCCATCGACAGGTTGGGGGGAAGCTACCAGTTTAAGACCGAACTCTGCTATACGGGTCGTGTGTCGGATGGCACGCTCGAGGGCGATGTCTACTGTGTGGGGGGCATGGACCCCCTCTTCAACAGTGACGACATGAAGGCGCTGGTGGAGAGTCTGCGCAAGATGGGGGTGGACACACTGCGTGGCCATCTCTATGCCGACAAGAGCATGAAGAACCTCGATCTGCAGGGTGAGGGATGGTGCTGGGATGACGACAATCCACCCCTGACACCGCTTCCTTATGGCAGGCAGGACAAGTTTATGGAACGTTTCGAGAACCATCTGCGCGAATCGGGCATCGTGGTAGAGGCGTTCAGTGCCACGGCCACCAAGCCCGACAGCGCCTACTGTATCTGTACCCGGTTCCATACGATAGACCAGGTGCTGATGCGTATGATGAAGGAGAGCGACAATCTCTTTGCCGAGTCCATGTTTTACCATCTGGCGGCCTCGACGGGGGAGCGTCCGGCCACGGCGGATCAGGCGCGCACGCTCATCAGGAGGCTGATAGACAAGGTGGGGCTGAAGGGCACGCAGTACAAGATAGCTGATGGTTCGGGGCTCTCCCTCTACAACTATGTGTCGCCAGAACTCGAGGTAAGGTTCCTGCGCCATGCTTTCCACCATCCCAACATCTATCTGCATCTGTTGCCCTCGCTGCCCAAGGCAGGCATGGACGGCACGCTGAAGAAACGCATGAAGGGCTCGTTCACGTTGGGCAATGTCAAGGCCAAGACGGGTAGCGTGACGGGTGTCTATTCGCTCGCCGGATACTGTACGGCGGCCAATGGCCACGACCTCTGTTTTGCCATCATCAATCAGGGCGTGATGCACGGCCGCAATGCCCGCGATTTCCAAGACAGCGTGTGCCAGGTGCTCTGCGAACCGTAACTTCTAAGAAGGTTATTGGTATACACTTTTTATACGAACACTGCATAAGATCCTCCTGCGAGAGGACTATACCGTATATCGCATATTGTCTGGAGGTATTCAGACCAGGTACGTTATTCATGCAGGCCAATATAAAACTTGTCCTAATTCCGTCATCACTTGCTATGGCGACCAATCTGAATATGCGACACCAGAAGAAACTCCTGCCTTGATGACTGTTTGGTCGATTGGTACAATGATGCAGAAAGGCCAGGAAAATTCGTACCGATAGAACTTGCTGCGATATTCCACTATCGATACATTCGCATTCATCCATTTGAAGATGGTATAAGGGCGCATACGACATCTGGAATTATTACAGTCCGCTAAACTTTTGATGAAGATACAAATTTAGGGCTGACACTTCTCCCGAGGTAGCAGCCCTTTTTGTTATCTTTGCTTTTGCATCAAGACCCAGATA
>SFKY01000018.1 GCA_004554665.1 Bacteroidales bacterium | reverse complement strand
TTAGACACTCCGAGACGGGCGACAAGTACAGCTGGATAATCCTTCAATGCTTTTGCGTGTGGTATGTTGGCCTCTACCTTTTTCCTGCGGGCATTTGGCAAGTCGCTTACCCTTATGCCTGCATTCGCAAGAGTGAAAGCACAGACAACGGTTGTCGGTGCAGACTTAACTGTATAGAAATACGTTTTCCCCAACAACTCTTTCGCATATGCAAAACAATCGTTGGTAAAAAAGTCGTCAAGGTCTTTGTCACCACAAGTAAACCCAACAATATCTTCAGGTTCATCCAAACGGTGTAGTGAGCAAGCGTCGTCAAGAAAACTCATTTGCTATCAAGATGCGCTTTGGATAACATTTTGCGAACTCTTTCCATGCCGCGATTATATCTTTCTCTCACGGCTTTTTCCTCTTCTGGTGTGCGATGTAGAAATTTCTCATAGTTAGCCTGTGCCTCAGCCTCAAATCGCTGAGCCACTTCGCCAGTGAGCACGGGGATGGATGCGATGGGTAATGCCATGTCTCTTCTCTTTCTACTATTTATTATCGTTTACAAAGGTATTCAGAAGATTTGAGACTAAACGGTTTTTCTATTTTTCTTTGTTAAACTAATTGTTTTTTCTTTTTTGTGGGCTGCTTTTGTAAATTAAGATAGGTAAAACCACCATCGTAGATGGTTGGGGGGTGAAAGATTTCAACACTCGTAATAGTTCAGCTCCAATGCATATCGTCCCCAGTGCAATTCTCGGTAAATGAGGCCAAGGAGGTACAAAAATGCGCCAAGACAAAAGATTGTGGTGAGAAAGTTTGGAGAAAGTTTGGAGAAAGTTTGGATTTTCACTACCTTTATCCTCGCTTGCAGCGGCTTCTTCCTTCTCCCGAGGGACAGGAGCCTCTGCCGGGAACCATGAGACGGCTTGACAAGGATATCCAAACCATGCTGAAAAACCAAATAAGAAAGATATGAAGACCAAGTATTTTCTCACTCTTTTGCTCTGCCTTGCGGCGGCAGTGGGCTTAGCGCGCCCAGTGCGTGTGGCCTGTGTGGGCAACAGCATCACCTATGGCGCCGGCATTGCCAACCGGCAGCAGAACAGCTATCCTGCACAGTTGCAATACTATCTGGGAGCAGACTACGAGGTGCGCAATTTTGGCGTGTCGGGTACTACCCTGCTCAGCAAGGGCGATGCTCCGTACACCAAGACGGCTGAGTATGAGCAGTCGTTGGCGTTTGCGCCAGACGTCGTGCTCATCAAACTGGGCACCAACGACTCGAAGCCCCAGAACATCCAGTTTGTGGCCGACTACAAGGAAGAGCTCCGCCAGCTGGTACGCACGTATCGCGGTTTGGCATCGCGTCCCCGTGTGATGTTGCTTACACCCATCCGCTGTTTCTTGAAAGACAAGAACGGCATCTACGAGAGCCGCATCCGCCGGCAGATAGCCCCGCTCATCCATCAGGTTGCCTTTGAGGAGGGTGTGGAAATCATCGACCTCCAGCGTATTATGGGAAAGGCGTGGGACAGGTCGCTCTTGCCCGACCGCCTGCATCCTTCGGCCATCGGGGCCGGTAGGATGGCGCGCTATATAGGCGAGGTGCTGCTCACACCGCGTGCCCCCATGCCCCAGGTGGCGGCTCCCGAGGGCAAGGCCTTCAACTTTTACGGACATAGGGGAGTGGAATTCAAACAGGACGGCGAGGTGACCTGTCGACTGGTGTCGCCCCGTCAGGCGGCCAAGGGGCATCCGTGGGTGCTGCGGGCCCGATTCTGGGGCCATGAGCCGCAGACCGACATCGCGCTCTTGGAGCGTGGATTCCATATCGCCTACTGCGACGTGGCCGATCTTTACGGTTCGCCCAAGGCTGTAGCCCGATGGGACCGCTTCTACAAGCAGATGACTGCCCTCGGATTGAGCCGTAAGGTGGGGCTCGAGGGCATGAGTCGCGGCGGGCTTATCGTCTACAACTGGGCAGCGCGCCATCCCAAGCAGGTGGCCGCCATCTATGCCGACGCTCCCGTGATGGATGTCAAGAGCTGGCCTATGGGTCAGGGCAAGGGGCAGCGTTCTGACCAGGATGTGAGCCGCATGCTCCAAGCATACGGATGGGCTTCGGAAGCTGAGGCGCTGCAATGGAAGGGCAATCCGATAGACCACGTGCGCCGGGTGAAGAACATCCCCATCCTGCATGTGGTGGGTACTGCCGACGATGTGGTTCCTGTAGCCGAGAACACAGCTGTGTTTGCCGAGCGTATGGCTTCGGCAGGCGTGACGGTGCCCGTGGTGAGCAAGGAGGGCGTGGGGCATCATCCGCATTCGCTCTTCAATCCTGTGGAGATTGTCCGTTTCTTCCTCAAGGCCTATGGACTCTACATCAATCCTTGCACGCGCCCCGTCTGTGGCAACGAGTACCGCATGGCGGCAGGCTGGACCAAAGGTTCGGAATGGCACTCGGTGGCGCAGGACATTGCCGAGACGCTCCAAGGCAGGCAGATAGACTGGTTGTGGTTGGGAAACTCTATCACGCAGGGGCTCGGTGGTGAGCGCAAGCGGGTCACCAATAAGCCGGGCAAGGCGATTGCCGATCAGGTGATGGGTGCAGGCCGATGGGAGACGGCCGGCATCTCTGGCGACCGCACCGAGTATCTGCTGTGGCGCGTCAATACGGGAGCCTACGATGCCTCCAACCCCAAACATGTGGTGGTGACCATCGGGGTGAACAACTATTTTGATGCTGACGACCCTGCCGACGTGGCCGAGGGTATCCGTGCGGTGGCTGAGGCTGCCAAAACCCATTTCCCGGCTGCCACCATCCATGTGGTGGGCCTGCTTCCGGCCGGATTGGCCCCGACGCATCCCATGCGCGTATATTATAATAAGGTGAGAGGTGCCCTCAATGCCATGCGATGGAAAGGTTTTGACTATATCGATGTGACCTCATGGTTCGTGGGTGCCGATGGTACTATGTTGCCCGAGCTCTATAACGGCGATGGCATCCATCTCACGGCCAAGGGGTACGAGGTGTGGTGTACCCGAATGGTGGAACACGCTGCCCGGTAGCGCCATCCCCCGTTTGTGGGCAAGCGCCATCAGGTGTAAGGGTAGAGTTAGAAAATACAAAAGAGGAGACTTCAGACAAGCCTCCTCTTTGTTGTATATGCCAGATGGGCGATATTATTTCACGACACCCAGTTCGCGCCCGATCTTGATAAAGGCAGCGATGCAGCGGTCGAGCTGCTCTCTGGTGTGGGCGGCAGACAGCTGTACGCGGATACGGGCCTCGCCCTTGGGCACTACAGGGTAGTAGAAGCCTGTGACGTAGATGCCTTCGTCCAGTAGCAGGTTGGCATAGCGCTGTGAGAGCGGTGCATCGTAGAGCATCACGGCGCAGATGGCACTCTGGGTAGGTTTGATGTCGAATCCGGCAGCCATCATCTTGTCGCGGAAATAGTTGACATTCTCCACCAACCGGTCGTGGATAGAGGTGTCTTCCTTCATCATCTTGAAGACCTCGAGGCTTGCGCCGATGATGGCAGGAGCCAGTGAGTTGGAGAAGAGATAGGGGCGGCTGCTCTGGCGCAGCATGTCGATGATCTCCTTGCGGCCGGTGGTGAAACCGCCGAGTGCACCGCCAAACGATTTGCCCAGTGTGCCGGTATAGATGTCTACACGGCCGTAGGTGTCGCACAGTTCGCTCACACCGTGGCCCGTCTTGCCGACCACGCCGGCAGAGTGAGACTCGTCGACCATCACCAGTGCGTCGTACTTCTCGGCCAGGTCGCAGATCTTGTCCATCGGTGCCACGTTGCCGTCCATCGAGAACACGCCATCCGTGCAGATGAGACGGAAGCGTTGGGCTTGTGCCTCTTGCAGACAGCGCTCCAGTTCTTCCATATTGGCGTTGGCGTAGCGGTAACGCTTAGCCTTGCAGAGTCGCACGCCGTCGATGATGGAGGCATGGTTGAGGGCATCGGAGATAATGGCATCCTCCTCGGTGAGGAACGAGCCAAAGAGTCCGCCGTTGGCATCGAAGCAGGCGGCGTACAGGATGGTGTCTTCGGTGTGGAAATATTCGGAGATGGCGGCCTCGAGCTCTTTGTGGATGTCTTGGGTTCCACAGATGAAGCGGACGGAAGACATGCCGAAGCCGCGGCGGTCCATCGTCTGCTTGGCACCCTCGATCAGGCGCGGATGGTTAGAAAGCCCGAGATAGTTGTTGGCACAAAAGTTCAATACCTCTTTCCCCTTCACTTGGATGGCTGCCCCTTGCGGGCTTTCGATGATGCGCTCCTCCTTGTAGAGGCCTGCTTGCTTCAGGTTGTCCAAAGCCGTGCAGAGATGCTGTTTCATTTTTCCGTACATAATTATCGTAGTTTTAGATTTCCAATGCCACAAAATAAGACAATATTTTTCACAAATCCGATGGTTTTCTGTTATTTTTTATAAAAATGAGGCCAGAGGCAGGAAATTATCCTTTATTTAAGTGACATTCTGAAAAAAAAGTAGTTAATTTGCACGCATCAATCAACGCAATAAAACATAACGCATGAAGAATATATTAGTCATTGGGTCTACCGGCCAGATAGGCTCTGAACTTACCAGAGAGTTGAGACGTATTTACGGAGGAAGTCATGTGGTGGCTGGCTACATCAAAGGTGCCGAGCCCAAGGGTGAATTGCTCGATGGAGGTCCCGCTGCCATAGCCGATGTGACCGACGGTGCTGGTATCGCCGACATCGTCAAGAACTATCATATTGACACCATCTATAATCTGGCCGCGCTGCTCTCTGTAGTGGCCGAATCGAAACCCCGTCTGGCATGGAAGATAGGTATCGAAGGCCTGTGGAATATCCTCGAGGTGGCGCGCGAAAACGGATGTGCCGTGTTCACGCCCAGTTCTATCGGTTCTTTCGGCGAGTCCACGCCGCACGACATGACCCCGCAGGACACCATCCAGCGCCCGCGCACCATGTATGGCATCTCCAAGGTGACCACCGAGTTGCTGAGCGACTATTACCACCTCAAGTATGGAGTCGATACGCGGTCGGTGCGATTCCCTGGCGTTATCTCTTACGTCACTCCTCCCGGTGGTGGCACCACAGACTATGCCGTGGATATCTACTATTCGGCCGTGCGTGGCGAGCGCTTTGTCTGCCCCATCAAGGAGGGCACGCTGATGGACATGATCTACATGCCCGATGCGCTCAAGGCTTCGATACAGCTGATGGAGGCCGACCCAACCAGACTGGTTCACCACAATGGTTTCAACATCGCCTCGCTCAGTTTTGGCCCTGAGACCGTCTTCGAGGCCATCCGCAAGTACAAGCCCGACTTTGAGATGGTGTATGACATCGATCCGCTCAAGCAGGGCATTGCCGACAGCTGGCCCAATATGATGGACGACTCGTGCGCCCGCAACGAATGGGATTGGAAACCGGCCTACGACCTTGATGCCATGACCCGCGACATGCTGGAGAAACTGGCCATTAAGTTGGGGAAAGGTGAATAACGGGAAGAAATAAGGGAATCGATCCGATTTCCAAACATACACACAGGCGGATTCTGACGATACCCCGATGATGGGGGACGTGAGAATCCGCCTGTGTTTTGGTGAAGTTTAAAGGGCGCTGAGCTTATCCTTGACTTTTTGCGCTTCCGCTTTCAGCGCACTTTTGTCCAGCTCCCAATGCTTGTTGCCGTACCTCACCTGTGCGAGGAGGGTATCGATGTAAGCATCTTTTTGCCGATACGCATCTTCTGTCAGCAGACACTTCAGGAATACGGGCACGTGGTAGCGTTTAGAGATATAGATGCCTATACAGTGGGTGTACATCGCCGTGTCGCGGGTGCAGGAAAAATCCACAATCGACACCCTGTCTGCACGGGTTGCTTCACAGTACTTCCCCTCTTCGTAATGTGTTACGTATTTCTTTTCCCATTCCATGTATGGCATCTCCATCGTGGGCGGCGCACAGTTTTCCAACTCTAAGGAAAGGGTCTCTGATGCATAAGCAGAGCATTGGTTTACCAAGTCGAGGGTATGTACATGCAGCAGGATGTTCAAGTTCGGATACAGCAGTTGGCACGCTTTGTCGGCAGAGGTGGCCGTCATCCAATAGGAAAATGCTGCTCCAGAATGCCGGCTCTTGTGTCCTACCATATAGAAATGGTTGTCCTCATAGAAGTTTGATGGGTTCCTGCGCAAAGGAAAGAAGAATCTGTCAAAAAAAAAAACAAATCACCATTTTTTTGTCGGTCATGACAAAATTCTTCTGTTTAGGCGGTTTTTCGGTGAAAAAGAACAGTTTCCGGACGAAGGGTAGAGACAAAGTCTCATTCCCTTTGCCCTTTCGTTTCTCAGAGATACCCGGGTTCAGAAATCCTTGGTCACCTCACCGTCGTAAGTGGTAAGTTGGAGTCTGATGGCTGCCTTGCGGGCTGTATCGTTTATGGGAATGCTCAAGAAACCGCGCGAAGAGTAGTACTCGGGGACCCCACATTGGTCGTGGGTGATACGGAAGTGAAGGGCCGACACGGCACCGTCCTCTCTGATGGTGTCGCACAGCAATCCCAATCGCTGCTTGTGCAGCTGTCCGTCGCCATCCTGCCCGGTCTTGACCGCAAATCCTACGTTCAGGAACTTGCCGTTCTTGCTCATCCAGGCACTCTCAAAAACCATCGGGTCACGCTTCAATGTGTCGCGGCGGGTGGTCTGCATAGGGCGGAGCACCAACACCTGCGACAGCGAGCGCGGACGCACCTGCTGCGCACCCTCGTGGTAGTCGTAATAGAGCAGGGCGCGGTACAGGGTGTCGGCTTGCGAGGCCCACTGCGCCGTGGCGTGGGGCGCCAGTGCCAGCGTGGCTTCCTCATCGGTCACCACGCGGTCTATCTCGGCAGCCCCGGCCGTGTGCGCCATCACAAAGTCGGCCCGGATGTACGAGTAAGAGCCGTCGCCCGTGTCGTACGTCTCCGAGGTGCATGCCGCACAGAGCAGTGCACAGCCCCACAATATGCCACCCAACCGTCTCATTGGGCAGCCAGATAGTTGATGGCCGGGTTGGCGTACATCGTCAGCATGCGCTCCTTGAGGTACGCATCGTCCCGGTTGGGGAGTGATATCTTGGCCATCTGGCCCTCGATGTATTGGGTGAAGACAGCCTTGTCCTCGGCCGTGTACTGCGATGTGTGGTCGGCCGTGCCGTGCAGCAGGTCGAGTGCCACGTAGTTGTTGGGATACAGGCGGTAGTTGCTGTGTATCTCGTGGTCTATGTGGGCGGCTATCATGCCAAACAGCTCGGTCTTGGGCGTGGCGGGGTCTATCTGTGCCAAGTATTCGTCTATGCAGGGAGCACAGTGGTAGTGTATGCGCCCCTTGTAGCCCATGATACCGGTCTGCATGCTGATGATATCGTCCATCGGCCCTTTCTTCCAGCCGGCATTGTCGCGGCGTAACTGAAACTCCTGTGCCTTGAGATAGTCGCACGGGTCAAACTCGTAGCTGATGGCCAGCGGCACGATGTGCAGTTGGCGCAGGCGCTCGACGACGGAGCCTTCGCCCCCCATCACCATCATCTTCAGGATAGCCTCTTGGGTGCGGTCGTTGCTGTCCTTGGCGCGACCCTCGCGCTGTGCTATCCAGATATTGTCGTGCTTCTCGTCGATGACGAAGTGCATGTACTCGGACAGTCGCTTGCTCGCCATGAGCATCTCTCTCATCGGCAGGCCGCGCTCCACGACAAACGACTTGTTTACCCTTACCAAGTCCTTCACCCAAGGCAGTTTGAGCAGATTGTCACCGATGGCTATCTCGCAGGTGGTGTCGAATCCCGCGTCTATGAGCAGTTTGTCCAGCAGGGCAGAGTCGAGCACGATGTCGCGGTGGTTGCTGATAAAGGTGTAGCGGCACCCGGGGTCGATGGCACGGATATCGATGTCGCAGCCCTTGCTCATTTTTTGCAGCAGCTGGTTGAGGAAACCGTAGCAGAAGGCCTTCTGGAACTCCAGATTGGTGGTACAGGTGCGCATCTTGGCCGCTATGGCCTCGAGGGGCACCTGCGGATAGAGGTAGGCCAGCACCTGTTGGAACTGCTCGTGCTGCAACAGCTTGTCGTAAACTTGGGGAAGCTCTTCGGGCTCGTAAGGCCGAATGGCGTCAAACTTGGCCGGTATATTCATAGTCTTGTCAATTAAACTGGTTTTCCACGATGTCGGTCAGCACCTGGGCGATGTCCAGTCCGGCGGCGCGCACCTGCTGCGGTATGAAGCTGGTGGGAGTCATGCCCGGAGTGGTGTTCACCTCCAGCATGTTGATCTTGTCGTTGCCGTCAGCGTCCTTGGTGATGATATAGTCTATCCTGATGATGCCATTGCAGTGCAGTATGTCGTAGATTCTGCTCGTCTCCTCGGCCACAGCCTTGGCTGTCTCCGGGGCGATGCGTGCCGGCGTAATCTCCTGCACCTGCCCGTTGTATTTGGCATCATAGTCGAAAAACTCGTTGTTGGTCACCACCTCCGTGGCGGGGAAGACCACCGACTTGTCGCGCGTCTTGTACACGCCGATCGAGATCTCTGTGCCGTCCATAAACTGCTCCACCATCACCTCGTTGCTCTCCATAAACGCAACCCTCAGCGCGGGAGCCAGCTGGTCGGCATTCTTCACCTTGGAGACCCCGAAGCTGGAGCCGTCGGCGGCAGGCTTGACGAAGCAGGGCATGCCTATACGCGCCGCGATGGCTTCCTCGTCTACCGTGTCGTCCCTGCGCAGCAGGATGCTGTCTGCCACGTTCACGCCGAAGCCCTTCAGGTAGTTGTTGAGCACATACTTGTCGAAGGTCATGGCCTCTACCAGCACGCCGCTGGTGGAGTAGGGCACGTGGAGTAGGTCGAAGTAGCCCTGCATGATACCGTTCTCGCCCGGAGTGCCGTGGATGGTGATATAGGCATAGTCGAAGACCACCGCCTTGCCGTCGCGCACAAACGAGAAGTCGTTTTTGTCTATCTTGATGGTTTCGTCGTTTTCCAGTGTCACGTGCCAGTCTTGGTCTTTCACGTCTACGATATAGACGTTGTAACGCTCTTTGTCGAAAAATGAGTACAGTCCCTGCGCCGATCGCATAGACACATCGTGTTCTGACGAATCGCCGCCGCATACGATGGCGATATTCCTCTTAAGTTCTTTCATCTTTCCTTTATATTATTAGTTATCTGCAAAAGTATCGTTGGTAGTGCCGTTGATGTAGACCCGCCATTTGTCGATGAGGGCGGCCATGTCTTGCGGCATCGCTGAGGTGAAGTCCATCTGCTGTCCCGTGGACGGGTGGCAGAAGCCCAGGGTCTGGGCGTGCAGGGCTTGCCGGGGGCACAGGCTGAAGCAGTTTTGGATGAATGCCTTGTACGTAGAGCTCCGGTTGCCGCGCAGAATCTCCATGCCGCCGTAGCGCTCGTCGGCGAACAGGGGGTGGCCGATGTGGCGCATGTGGGCCCTGATCTGGTGGGTGCGCCCAGTCTCGAGGATGCACTCCACGAGCGTGACGTAGCCGAAACGCTCCACCACGCGGTAGTGGGTCACGGCCGGCTTGCCGATGTCGGATGCGGGGTCGAAGACAGCCATCCTGAGCCGATCCTTGGGGTCGCGGCCGATGTTGCCCTCTATCCTGCCCTCGTCTTCCACGATGTTTCCCCACACCAAGGCGCGGTAGGTGCGGTGGGTGGTCTTGTTGAAGAACTGCAGCCCCAGTCCCGTCTTCGCCTCGGGCGTCTTTGCCACCACCAGCAGTCCGCTCGTGTCCTTGTCGATACGGTGTACCAGTCCCACTTCGGGGTCATTGGGGTCAAATCCCTTGTCGTCTTTCAGGTGCCAGGCGATGGCGTTGACGAGCGTGCCGTGAAAGTTGCCTACCCCCGGGTGCACCACCAGTCCGGCGGGCTTGTCCACCACCATCAGGTCGGCATCCTCGTACACCACGGTCAGCGGTATGTCTTCGGCCTCAATAGTGGTGTCGTGGCGGGGCCTGTCGAGCATCAGCGTCACCACGTCTCCGGGTCTCACCCTGTAGTTGCTCTTCACCGGTTTGTCGTTTACGTGTACAAATCCGGCGTCGGCGGCCTTCTGGATGCGGTTGCGGCTCGAGTGCTGCATCTTCTCGCACATGTACTTGTCGATGCGGAGAGGCTCCTGCCCTTTGTCCACCTCGAAACGGAAGTGCTCGTACAGCTGTTGCTCGCCGTCCACCTCGTCTATGTCGTCTATCTCTAAGTCTTCTCTCATTGTCTGTCTTTCTGTCTTAATGGGATGTGGTGGTGCGCGTGGCCTCCTTGCCGCTCTCCTCGGTCACAGGCGGTGCTGTCACTTCCTCAAACTCGTCCACCTCTTCGCCGGCGGACACGCCCTCGTCATCGATCGGGTCGATGAAGTCCACCGAGTCGCTCTCGTCACGCAGTCCGTTGCCGGCCTGTATCACCACGGGCGCGTCTATGGCTATCTTGTCGCCCGCCACCACATTGCGTCCATGTACGGTGACGCCGTACACCCAGTCTTTCTCGCCGGGCACGCGCTGGGGCATGGCCAGTTTGAAACCCATAGCCGAGAGCTTGGCCATCGCCTCGCGCAGCGAACTGTTGTCAATCACGTCGGGGAGCGTGATGGTGGGTGTGTGCGGCGAGTTGATGGTGACGTAGACCACATGTCCTGCCTTCACCTTCTCGCCTGCTTCGGGCGACATGCCCAGTATGCAGTCGGCCTGTAGGGTCTTCACATAGCCTGTATCGTTGACCACGATGGTCAGTCCCGCATCTTCCATGATGCGCTCGGCATCGGCAAACAGCTTGTGGCGCACATCGGGGATGGTGATGCTCTCGCCGTGGTGGGTGTAAGCGTCGAGGCCCATCTTCACGCCCACGCACAGCAGTATCACCACCACGATCATGGCGGCGATGTTTCCCCACAGATAGCGGCTCATCAGTTTTCCGAAGAATTCAGACGATTTCATCCTTATCTATTTTTGTCTACAAAGGTAGTGAAAGTTACCGCCATTTCCAAACAATCCGGGTACAAAACATCTTCCCCGGCACTGTTATTTTTTGTTTCGCGCCGACCCGTTGTGACCTATCCGAAAGCTAAATGCCACCTTTACGCGGCTAAAGGTGGCGTTTGGCATCCCTAAACGTGGCCTTTACGATTGGCCGATGCGGCAACGGTGACGGCAGACAAAACAAAAAGAAGCAAGGGAGATGCCTTGCTTCTTTTTATTTTCTCTGAATTCTTGCGGCCAAGAGAATTACTTGCCGTGGTGCTCGTCAGATACTGTTAACTTCTTGCGGCCATGAGCGCGGCGTGAAGCCAATACGCGGCGGCCATTCTTAGTTGCCATTCTCTGGCGGAAGCCATGCTTGTTCACACGACGGCGGTTGTGCGGCTGAAATGTTCTTTTCATTATCGTAAATATTTATTTGTTATTATTCTTTGCATCCTGCAAGACCCGAATCTGCACGCCCTCTTCCGGCCAAACGGCACGCAGGTGGGCAGGGTTCGCACCTTTTTGGGTTGCAAAAGTACGCATAATTTTCGAAATAACAAAGAATTACGCGAAATTTCAGTACAAAATAGCTGTTTTTTTCTAAAAATATCGTAACTTTGCACCGCAATTACAGCACATTAATAATACATAGCATAACAACAATGATTAACTCTCAGGAAATTAAGATCGGAACTTGCATCCGTCTCGATGGCAAGATCTGGACTTGTATCGACTTCCAGCACAGGAAGCCGGGTAAGGGAAACACCGTAATGATCACCAAGCTGAAGAATGTGTCTGACGGCCGCGTGCTGGAGCGTACTTTCCAGATTGGCTTCAAGCTCGAGGACGTTCGTGTAGAGCGCCGTCCCTATCAGTATCTCTATGAGGACGCTACGGGCCGCATCTTCATGAACCAGGAAACTTTTGAGCAGATTCCTATCCCCTCTCACCAGATTACAGGTGTGGAGTTTATGAAGGAAGGCGACGTGGTAGAGGTTGTGACCGATACGTCAGACGGTACCATCCTGCTGGCCGAGATGCCTGTGAAGACCACGCTCAAGATTACACATAGCGAGCCGGGTATCAAGGGCAATACCGCCACCAACGCCACCAAGCCCGCAACGCTTGAGTCGGGTGCCACCGTGCGCGTACCCCTGTTTATCAACGAGGGCGAGACCATCATGGTCGACACACGCGACGGCAGCTATATCAGCCGTGTCAACGAATAATCAGGACATCGCGATATATTTCGTCCAAACCTATATCACTGATCGGGTGCAGCCTTGTCATTGATATAGGTTTTTGCGTTTGCGGCATGGCCGCAGCCGCTTCTTATCCTATACATCCAATCCTTTTGCACGATGAGATACAGCATTATCGTACCCGTTTACAACCGTCCCGACGAGGTGGACGAGCTTCTGGAAAGCCTGACGGCACAGACGCTGACCGACTTTGAGGTCATCATTGTGGAAGACGGCTCCTCGTTGCCCTGCCAGACCGTCTGCGACAAGTATGCAGACCGCTTGCCGCTCCATTATTACAACAAACCCAACTCCGGACCCGGCCAGAGCCGCAACTATGGGGCTGAGCGTGCCTCGGGCGAGTATCTTATCGTGCTCGATTCGGATGTCGTCTTGCCTGCCGGCTATCTGCAGGCGGTAGACGACGAGCTCCGCAACCGGCCGGCCGACGCCTTTGGAGGCCCCGACAGCGCACACCCGTCGTTCACGCCCGTCCAGAAAGCCATCTCTTACTCCATGACCAGTTTTTTCACCACCGGTGGCATACGTGGCGGCAAGAAAAAGCTGGACAAGTTTTATCCCCGCTCGTTCAATATGGGCATACGTGCCGACATCTACCGCCAGTTGGGCGGCTTCTCCAAGATGCGTTTCGGTGAAGACATCGATTTCTCCATCCGCATCTTCCGTTCGGGATGCGCATGCCGGCTCTTCCCCGAAGCGTGGGTGTGGCACAAGCGGCGTACTGACTTCCGCAAGTTCTGGAGACAGGTGTTCAACAGCGGTATCGCCCGTATCAATCTCTATAAGAAGTATCCCGACAGTCTCAAGCTGGTGCATCTCCTGCCGATGGTCTTTACGCTGGGTGTGGCAGCCTTGACGCTCTGTGTGCTGGTGGGACTCGTGCTGTGGCTGGCAGTGCCTGCCGCGCACTGTGTGGCGGCATGGCTCGTCGCCGGCGGTCTCGCGCCCATTGTGCTCTATGCCCTGCTCATCCTGATCCACTCCTCGCTCATGTCGCGGAGCCTGCAGGTGGGGCTGCTCAGTGTCCCCTCGGCCTTTATCCAGCTCACGGGCTATGGCTGCGGTTTTCTCTCCGCATGGTGGAAACGGTGTGTGAGAGGGCAGAGCGAGTTTGCCGCCTATGAGAAGACTTTTTATAAATAATCCCTGTCTCTTCCCATGACCGACAAACTTGCCATCAACCAGTGGGCGGAGGAAGACCGCCCGCGCGAAAAACTGCTCCGCATCGGCGCTGAGAATCTCTCCAACGCCGAGTTGCTCGCCATCCTCATCGGTTCCGGCTCTCCCAAGCAGAGCGCGGTGGACCTGATGAAAGACATCCTCGCCGATTGCAACAACAATCTCAATACCCTCGGTAAGATGGGTATCCACGAACTGGAGCGGTACAACGGTATGGGACCTGCCAAGGCAGTGACCATCCTTGCAGCTTGCGAACTGGGCAAGCGCCGCCATGCCTCGCGTCCCGAGGACCGTCCCGTCATCGACAGTGCCGATGCGCTCTACCGGGTCATGCACGGCAAGATGCAGGACCTGGACGTGGAAGAGGCCTGGGCGTTGTATCTCAACCAGGGTTTCAAGCTCATCAAGGCGGTGCGGCTGAGCCACGGCGGACTCAGTGAGACGGCTGTCGATATCAGGGTGATGATGAAAGAGGCACTGCTCTGCAATGCCACCGTACTGGCTTTTTGCCATAACCATCCTAGTAACCAGTTGCGGCCCAGCAGGGAGGACGACCGGCTCACCGAACGTATCCAGAAAGCGGCCGGGCTGATGCGCCTCCACTTCCTCGACCATGTCATCGTGACCGATGGTGCCTATTACAGCTACCGTGAGGAGGGCAAGCTGTGAGGCCATTTTTATGGCAGTGATGGTCCTGCTGGCTTATACTATAATCTTGCACAGATGGTTTACATCTTCTTCGAAGGTGTCTCTGTTTTTGGCCTTGTTGCGCATGGCAGTTTTGTAGTTGTAAACCGTCTGGGGCGAGTAAAACAATAGGGTGGCGATCTTCTGGCTCTCCGTCACTCCCAAGCGCATGAGGGCGTAGATGCGCACCTCGGTGGTAAGGCTGGTAGCCGTAGGCAACTGTATCTGGTTGTCGGCTGTGAGCAGCAGGTTCAGTTCTGATACAAAGTTAGGATACAGTTCCAGAAACGCTTTGTCGAAACGGGTGTTGAAAGTGGTGGCTTCCTCTTCGGCCAGGCGGTAACTGTTGATTTGTTTGAGCAAGTCGGCGGATTGGTTGGCCTTGATTTTACGGCTAACCAGTTTTCTGTACTCGGCCAGCTTGTGTATGTAGGCCGCGCTGATGTCCATGAAGAGCCGCAGGTAGGTTTCCCGTTTGCGGTTGGTCATCTCCAGTTGGCAGTTGAGTGCCTCCATCTCCTCCATGCGTTTCCTTGCCTCTTGGCGACTGAGACATAGCTTGCTGTTTTGGCGGCGAAGGTAGAATAGTAGCAGCACCAAGGTCAAGGCTAACAGGCTCACCAAGAGCAATACCCATCGTTGGGCGTACTCCTGCCGGCTTATTTTCTGTTGGTAGGCAGTTGAGATGACCGGCAAAATCTTGGAGATTTCTATGATTCGGAGCCTGTTGTTGTAAAACTGGGCGTCTTCCATCGAGTAGTTGATGTATCGTGCAGCGCGCTCAGCATAGTCTCGGTCACGGTTAAAGAGATACATCGATAGTTCTTGTAGGGCCAGGTTTTCCTTGAGTGGGCAAACGATATCGGATATGGCTGCATCTACCAAGAACTGCAGGTACTTGTCGGTGTCTCCGGTTTGCTTGTAGCAGCGGGCCAGGCCATAGGCGGCGCAGGCGTAGACACGCTCGTTTATGTGGGCGTTCTCAAGGGTCATCGCATAGTACTTGCGGCTGCGCTTGTCGTTGGCATCGGCCAGAAAGATTTTTTCGGCCAACAGATAATAATAGTATGCTCGTGTTTCCCTCGGTGTGCTTAAGAGCTGGTAAGATGACGAAGCGTTGGACGATGGGAGGGCGACAGATGCCTGGGTTGTGTCTGAAGCCATGATGGAGGATAGCGATGACAGGGCACGTGACAGATAGGTGATGCGCTTGTCAGACAACTGGGGGGCAAAGTGCTCGTCTGCACAGTAGCTGCTCCAGTAGTTGTAGAGCCAAGTCATGGTATAGTTGTAGTAAAACCTTGTTTCCTTACAGAGTCTTGTGGTGTCTATTGCGCACATCGAAGCATCGGCTTGGCTGTAGAATCCGCTGGTGGCCATAAGGAGAGATTGGTGCATGCGCCCAATGGTGAGTGCCTGCTCATCGTGCAGCTTTGCGGCCAGCTGCATCTGGCGTTGGGAGTAGACAATGGCCGAATCGTAACTGTATGTGAAATACTCCTGCCCCATTGTCCACAGTGTGCGGAGCTGCCCAGCCTCGTCTTGGCGGGCAAGCAGGGCTTTGAGGCTGTCGAGCCGATGCTGCTTGGCCTGCATGTAGTGGTCGCGGCGACCGAGGTAGCTGTCGAGCCGTTGGAGCAAGGGCTGGATGTTGTCTGCATAGGCCTGCAGGCAGGTCGCAGTGAGGAGGATGGCGATGATGGTACGCATATCGGGTGATGGCTGTTATGTTAGACCAAGGTGTCTTTTGAAAGATATTGCAAAGGTAAGATTATTTCCCAACTACAGAGTATCTACTTTGGTAAAAGATGTTAAGTCTCAGAAAACTTTGTATCTCAATTCTTTCAGAGCCCAGTTGTGGCCGTGGATGTCTACTTGGGCACTACCAGACCCCTACCTGTAGAACCAAGGATGGGGGGAAAGCCCATAACTTTGCAACCGGAAACAAAAAACCAACTAAAAATCATAACGAATATGAAAACAATCAGAAGTTTGACCCTGGCTGCAGTCACATTTGCAGCTATCCAAGTAACCGCGACTTCCACCATTGCTCCTGACTCTACAGACACGGGTAAGAAAGATGACCGCAATGTCATGCTCAACGCAGCAGATGCCAACAAGCCGCGTGAAATCCAGATTGGCTTGCCCAGCGAGGACGTGACCGTCTATGAAAACGGGCTGCCTGCTGTCTATTCTTCTACTGTGCACAAACTCTCTGCACATTGGAGAAACGATGCTTCTTTGGCAGGAATGGGATTGATGACACCATCCGAGTCGGCCATTGCTACCGGCAATATTGCCTATTCGGTCACAGCTTTCAGTGAGATAGGACAGAAAGAGTTTAAGGGCAAACTCAACTATCATGCCAACCATTTCGGACAGCAGACATTCGACCTCAACCTCTCTGGAAGCATGTCTGCCAACTGGCTATACACTTTTGGCACCTACCAGAACTTTGATCCGGGAAGCTTCAGACTGAGGTACGCCGACTATGCCGACCGCACCGAGCTCTACCATCTCGGTATTACCCGTCTGCTGGGCACCCAAGGCCGTGTGTCGTTGCTCTACAAACACTCGCGAAGCAAGAATCCGGGCAACTTTGCCAATGCTGCGCCGTTTATATACAAAGGCGACGGCTCCATAGAGAAGGTGCAGGGCTTTGATCCGGGCCTCGATTCCTACGTTCCCCGCAGTGGCAGTTTCAGGTATATGGATACCATGACCGGTCAGATGATGACCTGGAACCTGACCGATGCCCAAGAAAACCGTGCCAACGAGATAGCCCTCATTGCCGACTATACGTTTGCCAACGGCCTGCAATGGAAACTCAACGCCAAATACATGGATGCACCACGCGCCGACTATGTGGATTTTGGTGGAAGCACCATCAGCCGTGTCACGGCTGCCGATGGCTACACCGTCGAGGACGGTAGCGCCTACGAGGGTCTCATAGAGGGAAGACGTACATGGCTTCACTTCGGAAAAGTGCGCAATGCACTCCTCACCACCGAGATGAATAAACGGTTGGGTAACCACAAGCTGATGGTGGGACTTAACGAGTGGTACTACCATCTGGACTATCATTCGGCCTCGTTTCAGTGGGCTGGTACTGTTGAGCCGTATCCCACAGTGCTCTATGCCAACTATGTGAATCCCACAGACCCCACACAGACCCCACAGCGGTCGCAGACCTTCGGATTCAATGAGCTGAGTCCCGAGTACACGGTAGGCTCAGAAAACAAGTTGGCCCTCTATGCCACTGACAGTTGGCAGGCTACCGACCGGCTTCACCTCTTCTTCGGAGGCCGCTTGGAGTATTATCGCATGAGCGCAGACCAGATAGCCTCCTCTCGCTTCCAGGGCTTCCACATAGGGGACTTCCAGACCTATGCCACTGATGCAGATGGCCATATCGTGGCCACCAGCCACAGCATACGTCCGGCCAATGTGACCAAAAACAAGCTCAACTACGCTGCCACTCTGCAGGCTACCTATAGCCTGACACGGCAGATGGGACTCACGGCCGATGCCACCATTGCCACACGATTCCCCCGCATCAGCGAGTATGCCGGCACAGGTCCCACAGAGGAGCAGTACAACCGCGTGACCATCCCACTCATACGTGGTGGAGTCTACTACCGCAATGCCTGGGTTGACCTCTCGTCGATGGTCACTTACATTGCCAAATCCAATAATATCGACCAACAGAATCTTACAAAGCCCGGCACCAACGAAGGAAAGACCGTGCTGCTCATCTATGATATCCAGACACTGGGATGGACCACATCGGCCGAGTTGAAACCATTCAGAAATTTCCAGTTGCACGCGCTGTTCACCTATCAGAAGCCGGTGTACAAGAATTACAGTGCCAGCGTTACCTTCAACGACGGACAGCAGATGACCGTCGATGCCAACAACATGATAGTAAAGGAGATTCCGCAGATACTCATCGAGCTTGACCCCAAGTACAATATCACCCGCAACCTCAATGCATGGCTGAGTTTCAGATATTTTGGCAAGACCTATGCCAATCTTCAGGAAGCCCTCTACTTTAATGGGCACTGGGAAACTTTCGGCGGTGTCAACTGGGATGTAAACAAGCATCTGAGCCTTGGAGCCAGCGTAGTCAACATCTTCAACGAGAAAGGTGCCAAGGGTACCATCAGCGGTTCGGAGCTCATCAATAAGGAAGAGGCGGCAAAATATGCCGGCAACTATATGAGCGGCAACTATATGCGCCCCTTCACCGTGGAGTTTAACGCCTCTATCAAGTTCTAATCATCACCTAATTAACAATAACCGAGAAAATGAGAAAATACAGTTTCATCGCCCTGTTGCTGCTGGTATGCGCAGCTGTGGCATCTGCACAGCAGAAAAAGACCATCCGCATCTCTACCAAGAATACCGATCTTGTGATGCAAGTAGCCCCCAATGGCCGCCTCTATCAGGTCTACATGGGAAAACCCTTGGCCAATGCGGCCGATTATGACCAACTCGACTGGCATGTCTATGCCGCATCAGACGGAAGTGTGAGCCAGCGAGGTCATGAGGTATGCCCGGCATCGGGCAATGAGGAGTTTTTTGAGCCGGCGCTTGCCTTCACCCATGCCGACGGTAACATGACCACCTATCTGTACTATAAAGGCCATGAGCAGAGGCCGGTGGAAGGCGGTACGGAGACCATCGTCTCACTGGCCGACGATAAGTATCCTGTGAGCGTGCGTCTGCACTATGTGGCCTATCATGACCATAACGTCATCAAGGCGTGGAGCGAGATCAGCCATCAAGAAAAGAAGCCAGTGACGCTGTGGCGTTTTGCCAGCATGATGCTGTATCTGAAACCAGACACCTATCACCTTACCAGTTATCACAGCGACTGGGCGCGAGAGGGACAGCCTTTCTGCGAAATCCTGAGACCCGGCAAAAAGGTGATAGACACCAAGCTGGGCTCACGTGCAGCTGAACTTACAGAGCCTTTTTTCCAATTGGGCATAGGCACTGAGCCGCAAGAGACATTGGGACGTGTCATGTTGGGCACTATAGGATGGACCGGCAATTTCAGCTTCACGTTCGAGATCGACAATGTGGGTGTGCTCCGCATCATTCCTGCCATCAACTCGTACGCCAGTGACTACCGTCTCAAGGCCGGCGAGGTGTTTGCCACCCCCGAATTTGTCTTTACACTGAGCGACAACGGCATCGGAGAGGCAAGCCGACAACTGCACGACTGGGCCCGTCGCTACCAGCTGAATATGGGCATGGGCGACCGTCTGACGCTGCTCAATAATTGGGAGAATACAGGATTCGACTTCGACCAGCAATCGTTGGCCGAACTGATGAAAGACGCCAAAGACCTGGGCGTAGACATGTTCTTGCTCGACGACGGATGGTTTGCCAACAAGTACCCCCGCAAAGACGACCATGCAGGACTGGGCGACTGGGAGCCTACCCGCACCAAACTGCCCGAGGGAATACCCGGCATGGTGCGCGACGCACAAAAGGCAGGCGTGAAATTCGGCATCTGGGTGGAGCCGGAGATGGTGAATCCCAAGAGCGAGCTCTTTGAGAAGCATCCCGAGTGGGTGATCATGCTTCCTAACCGTGACCGCTACTACTATCGCAACCAGCTCGTGCTCGACCTGAGCAACCCTAAGGTGCAGGATTATGTCTTTGGCGTGATAGACCGTATTATGACCGAGAATCCCGCTGTCGCTTACTTCAAGTGGGACTGCAACAGCCCTATCACCAACATCTACTCGCCTTACCTCAAGGACAATCAGGGCCGCCTTTACATCGACCACGTACGTGGTGTGTACAATGTTTTCAGTCGTGTGAAGGCAAAGTATCCCAACCTGCCCATGATGCTCTGCTCTGGAGGAGGTGCACGTATGGACTATGAGGCGCTGAAGTACTTTACCGAGTTCTGGTGCTCCGACAATACCGACCCCTATGAGCGCCTGTATATGCAGTGGAGCATCTCAAAGTTCTTCCCCGTCAAGTCAATGGGGTCGCATGTGACCAACTGGAACAAGCGTGCCTCTGTCAAGTTCCGCACAGATGTCTGCAGTTCTTGCAAGCTGGGCTTTGACATAGACCTCAAGTCGCTCAGCGGTGATGAATACAAGTTCTTGAAGCAGGCAGTGGCCAACTATCATCGTCTGAAGCCGGTCATTCTCGACGGCGACCAGTACCGTCTGGTCTCTCCCTATACCACAGACCACTGTGCCATCAACTATGTCTCCAAAGACAAGCAGCATGCGGTGGTATTTGCCTACGACCTGCATCCCCGCTACCGCGAGCCGTTGTCTGCGGTCAAGCTGCAGGGGCTCGATCCTGCCAAGAACTATACCGTGACCGAAATCAACCTGGAGACAGGAAAAGTGTCTGAGGCTCCCTGTAATGGCAGGCAGTACAGTGGCGATTATCTGATGAACGTGGGCATTGATATCCTTTCTGCCAACGAGGGTGTCAGTCATGTTTTTGAATTGAAGTAAGCATAATAACCCGTATCATCCCCTCCAGATGTGTACAGCGGATGGGTGTGATTGTGGCCGTAAACATGTAGGGTGCTGCATGGTTTACGGCCACTTAGTGTGTATGGATGCCATAGATGATGGGCGTACACCATTTGCGGTACGGTCGTACTGCAAATGCGATACGAGCGTATGGCAAATGGTGTACGCCCGTATGGCATTTGCCGTACGGTCATAAGATGTGTCCTTTTTAGAGGCTATTGATCCACTCTGCAATGTCGCGCAGCACCTCTGGCGCGATGGTTTCTTCTATCTGATAATATTCGTCGCCGCTACCCGTCTGGCAGTGCTGGAACAGGTGGTTCAGTCCGTCGTATTGTCGAATCAGGTTGTGCTTGTTGCCCTTTGGAGCCAGCAGTTGGCGGATGGCCGTAAGGTTGCTGGCAGCCAGCACCTGACAGTCTTTGCTGCCATTGATGGCCATCACGGGGATGCGGATGCGGCTGATGACGGGGGCGGGGTCGAAGTCGAGGAAGTGCTTCATCCACTCGTTGCCCGGTTTGGCGGCCTGCGAGGCGCGCGTCTGTGCCACCGTGAGGCGTGTGGGAATCCCCTTCTGTTGCATGATACGGTTGAGCTGCTCGGTAAGCAGTGTGTCGCCCTTGATACCCGGGCCGGCCATGCTCACGATGAAGTCGCATGCGCCATCGGCAGCCAGCATGAAGGCGATGAGTCCGCCCTCGCTGTGCCCCAATACGCCGATGCGGTTGAAGCATTTCAGACTGCGCAGATAGTCGATGCCGGCCTTTACGTCTGTGGCAAAATCGTCGGTGGTGGCTCCTTGTTGCTGCCCGGTAGACTTGCCTACTCCCCGGTCGTCGAAACGCAGTGAGGCGATGCCGTTCAGCGCCAGATGGTGGGCCAATACGGCAAACGGCTTGTGGTCGAAAATCTCTTCGTCACGGTTTTCTGGTCCACTGCCTGTCGCCATCACCACCACTGGTACGCGCTTCTTGGCCTCGAAGTCCACGGGGTAGGTGAGCGTGCCTGCCAGCGTGATGCCGGCCGACGGATTGGCAAACGTCACCTCTTGTGTGGTGTACCTGAAAGGAGGCTTAGGCTCTTGGGGGCGGTTGGGTTTGGCTATCTGTCCGCGCTTGAGCTGCAGGGGTAGGGCGGCCATGCCCTGGTGAAAGGTGCCTACGATGCGCTCGCCCTGCAGTTTGCCGGCATAGGTCATGACAATGGCGGGTACCGACAGACTCACCGAGTCGGCAGAGAGGTGGTCGAGCCTCACCGCCATCCCCTTGACGCTCTGTGCGGGTATGTCCATGTGGCAGGTGGGGGTGCCGCTGTCGGTCTGGCCGAATCGGAAGTAGAGCACCAATTTCTGCGAGGCCACTTGCAGCGTGCCCTCCCACGTCCCTGTGATGCCTTGGGCCTGACAGGGAATGTAAAAAGCCGCCACAAGGGCGGCAAGCCATAGTTTGTGTATCATGGAGGATTGGCTTTAAAGCGTTTCGAGCATGCGCTTCAGCACCACTTGGGCGCTGATTTCGCGGTTGGCAGCCTCGGGAATGACGAGCGAGTTGGGGCTTTCTATCACTTCATCCGTCACGATGAGGCCACGCCGAACCGGCAGACAGTGCATGAACTTGCCATTGTTGGTCACGGCCATGTGTGCGGTGTCTACGGTCCAACTCATGTCTTGGGAGAGTATCTGTCCGTAAGACTCGGGACAAGTGACACCAGGGCAGCTCCAGTTTTTGGCATATACGAAGTCGGCACCTGCCAACGCCTTCATCTGGTCGTACTCCACACGGGCGTTGCCCACATACTTGGGGTCGAGCTCATAGCCTTCGGGATGTGTGACCACAAAGTCTACATCGGCAGCATTCATCCATTGGGCAAACGAGTTGGGCACAGCCTGGGGCAAGGCGCGGCAGTGGGGTGCCCATGTGAGCACCACCTTGGGGCGCTTGATGCCCTGCTCGCTGATGGTAATCAGGTCTGCGAACGCCTGCAGCGGGTGTACGGTGGCAGTCTCCATCGCCATGACGGGTCGGCCGCTGTAGGCGACAAACTGGTTGACGATGGTCTCGGCGTAATCGTACTCGCGGTCTTTGAGTCCGGCAAAGGAGCGCACGGCGATGATGTCGCAGTAGCTTGCCATGACGGGGATGGCTTCGAGCAGGTGCTCGCTCTTGTCGCCGTCCATGATGACGCCCCGCTCCGTCTCCAACTTCCATGCACCGGCGTTTACATCGAGCACAATCACGTTCATGCCCAGGTTCATGGCAGCCTTCTGTGTAGAGAGGCGGGTACGCAAACTGTTGTTGAAGAATATCATCAGCAAGGTCTTGTTCTTGCCCAGATGCTGATAAGCGAACCGGTCGCGTTTCACCTCTTGTGCCTCGGCAAGCGCCGTCTGCAAATCTCCTAAATCTTCTACGTTGAAAAATGTTTTCATCTATATACTGTTTGTGGATTGTTAATGGTCAATCTATGCAATCAAATCGCGTTTTATCAATTCGTAATTAATGAATTATGAATTAAAAAGATCATGGTCTTGTCTGTCCGTTTCCGTCAATCAGCCATTTGTAGGTGGTGATTTCTTCCAGCCCCATCGGCCCTCGCGCGCCCAGTTTCTGCGTGCTGATGCCTATCTCGGCCCCTAAGCCAAACTGGGCACCATCCGTGAAACTGGTGGGGGCGTTGACATACACGCAGGCGGCGTCGACTTCGGTTTGGAAGCGCTGGGCGGCTGTCGGGTCGTCGGTGATGATACTCTCGCTGTGACCACTGCCATACAGGGCGATATGCTGCAGCGCAATGTCGATAGAGTCGACCACCTTGATACCCATCGCGTAGTCCATGAACTCGGTGCCGAAGGTGTGGCTGTCTGCCTTGAAGAGTAGATGGGAAGGATAGTTGCTGTCGAGGGCGGCGTAGGCTTCGGGGTCGGCATAGATGCGCACCTCGTGGCGGGGCAGCGGGTTGCAAAGCGCCGGGAGATCTGCCACGCGCGCCGCATGGACCAGCAGCGTGTCGAGTGCATTGCACACACTCGGCCGGCGGGTCTTGGCATTGTCTATGATAACACTTCCCATCGCCGTGTTGCCTGCTGCGTCAAAATAGGCATGCACCACACCGGCACCCGTCTCGATGACCGGCACCTTGGCCGTTTCGCGCACCATCCTGATGAGTCTTTGGCTGCCTCGGGGTATGCACAGGTCTACGTATCCCACAGCCTGAAGCAGCCGGGCGGTAGCCTCGTGGGTGGCAGGAAGCAGGATGACGGCGGCTGTGGGCAACTGATAGCGGCGCAGGATATCGTGGATGATGGCCACAGCAGTGCGGTTGGAGGCTTCGGCATCTTTCCCTCCTTTGAGGATGCAGGCATTGCCGCTCTTGAAACAGAGCGAGAACACATCGAAAGTGACGTTGGGTCTGGCCTCGTAGATCACGCCGATGACACCAAATGGTACACTGACCTTGCGCAACAGCAGTCCGTTGGGAAGCGTGCGCCGGCACAATATCCTCCCTAATGGTGAAGGGAGTGTGGCTACATGGCGCATGTCGTCAGCAATGCCTGCCATGCGCTGGGGCGTGAGACGCAGCCGGTCGTAAAGCGGCGATGTCGGGTTCATGCGTGAAAGGTCTGCATGGTTGGCAGTGGTCAGCTCGTCCTCGCTGTCTGCAATGGCTTGGGCCACAGCCGTCAGCACCTCGTTGCGGAGGGTGTCGGGAATCAGCGCCAGCGCTTTTGCGGCCTCTTTGGCTTGTTGGAAAAGAGCGGTAAGATGTGGCATGAGAATCGTGTTTGTAGGATGAGACAATAGGAAAAATCACTCCATGTACATATAGTCGTAATGTACGAGTGGTTTCACATTGTGTGTGCCGATGAGCGCACGCGCCTCATCGGCAGCATAGGCACTCCTGCCGATGGCAATGCGCTGTCCTTGGTTGTCGGTGATGGCAACGAGGTCGCCCTCTTCAAACTGTCCGTCAATCTGCTTCACACCTACCAGCAGCAGACTTGCTGCCTTGTCGGCTGTCAGTGCCAGTGCAGCTTGTTCGTTGACCGTCACAGAACCCTTGGTGAAACTCTCGCTGTGAGCAATCCATTTTTTCACTTGTGAGGTGGCGGTGGCGTTGGGGATGAACGTGGTGTGTGGCGTGGTGTCGGGTTGGGTGAAGAGGCGGGGGATAATCTCCGGGGCCTTGCCGTTGGCTATGACCACCCTGATGCCTTCGTCGGCCACCTTGCGGGCAATGCGGTGCTTGGTAAGCATGCCGCCCCTGCCAAATCCACTCCGTTGCTGTCCGATATATTGCGACAGGTCGGTGTCGCTCTCTACCGTTCGGATGAGTCGGCTGTCAGGGTTGTTCGGATTTCCGCTGTAGATACCGTCCACATTGGTCAGGATAATCAGGGCATCGGCACCCATCATGGTGGCTACAAGTCCCGACAGTTCGTCGTTGTCGGTAAACATCAGTTCGGTAATGCTGGCCGTATCGTTCTCGTTGACGATGGGTACCACCCCGTTGTCCAGCATGACCGTCATACAGGTGCGCTGGTTCAGATATTCGCGGCGGGTGGCAAAACTCTCTTTCATGGTGAGCAGTTGTCCGATGTGCAGGCCGTGTTCCCTGAAGAGGTCATAATACAGTCCCATCAGTTTCACCTGCCCGATAGCGGAGAACAACTGGCGTTGCTCCACACAGTCGAGCCTGCGGTCGATGCACAGTTCGCTACGCCCGCCGGCCACGGCGCCGGAGGAAACGAGGATGACCTCGAATCCCTGGGCACGGAGCCATACAATCTGGTCGACGATGGCCGAGATCCGGGTTACGTCGAGTTTGCCGTCAGCACGGGTTACCACATTGCTGCCGACCTTAATGACTATTCTTCTCAATGAAAGGCTTATCTTTTCTGGTCTTTTTGCCTGATTTCCACACGGCGTATCTTGCCGCTGATGGTCTTGGGCAGTTCGTCTACATACTCAATGATGCGTGGATACTTATACGGTGCGGTCTCATGCTTCACATGAGCCTGCAGTTCTTTGGTCAGGGCATCGCCGATACGGTCCTTCCATTCGGCAGCCAGCACCACGGTGGCCTTGACCACCATGCCTCGTATCTCGTCGGGTACACCCGTGACGGCACACTCTACCACGGCGGGATGCGTCATCAGCGCGCTCTCCACCTCGAAGGGGCCGATGCGGTAGCCGGAACTCTTGATGACATCGTCGGCACGGCCTACAAACCAGTAGTAGCCGTCCTCGTCGCGCCAAGCCAGGTCGCCCGTGTGGTAAAGTCCGTCGTGCCATGTGGCAAGGGTCAGTTCCTCGTCGCGATAGTAACCCTTGAAGAGGCCGAGGGGCTTCTTGTTGCCGATATGTACGCAGATTTCGCCCTTTTCACCGTCTTCGCAAGGCGTGCCGTCTTGCTTGAGCAGACGGATGTCGTATTGGGCGTTGGGTTTGCCCATCGAACCAGGTTTGGGAGTCATCCACGGGAAGGTGCCCAGCGTCATTGTGGTCTCTGTCTGGCCAAATCCCTCCATCAGCCGTATGCCTGTGAGTTCGTAAAACTCTTTATAGACAGAGGGCTCGAGTGCTTCGCCGGCGGTGGTGCAATAGCGGAGTGCGCTCAGGTCGTACTGGGAGAAGTCTTCGCGTATCATGAAGCGATAGATGGTCGGTGGCGCGCAGAAAGAAGTGATATGGTAGCGCTCCATCTGCCGCATAATCTTCTCGGCACTGAACTTTTCGTGGTCATAGACAAAGACGGTGGCGCCGGCAAACCATTGTCCGTAGAGCTTGCCCCATACGGCCTTGCCCCAGCCCGTGTCGGCTACGGTGAGGTGGATGCTGTCTTCGCTCAGGTTGTGCCAAAACACACCCGTGGTAAGATGGCCGAGCGCATAGAGGAAGTCGTGGGCCACCATCTTGGGCTCGCCGCTCGTGCCGCTGGTGAAGTACATGAGCATGGTGTCCTCGTTGGTGTTGACATGCTCCGGACGCACAAACTGGGGCGCATGGGGGCACTCGGCTTGCCAGTCGTGGAATCCCTCAGGTACCTCGGGACCTATCGATACCAGTGTCTTGACGGTGGGGCTTTCGGGCATGGCTTCCTGTATCTGTGAGAGAATATAGGGGTCGCCAGCACATATGATAGCCTTGACGCTGGCACGCTGGTTGCGGTACACAATGTCGTGCCGGGTGAGCATGTGGGTGGCCGGGATGGCTACAGCCCCTATCTTGTGCAGGGCCAGCATGGCCAACCACCACTGGTAGTGTCGCTTCAGGATGAGCATGACCTTGTCATCGTGCCCGATGCCGAGGCTCATAAAGTAGGCAGCCACTTGGTCGGTCTGCTCCTTCATGTCCTTGAACGTGAAACGAATCTCCTCCCCGTCCTCATTGGTCCAGAGTAGCGCCACTTTATACGGCTTCAGCTTGGCCCATTCGTCCATGACATCGTAGGCAAAGTTGAAGTCTTCGGGGATGATAAACTGCAAATGCTCGCGGTAATCCTCTTCAGAGGTGAACCGGGTCTGCTTGAGAAATCTTTCCAACATAGCGTTTCCTGTTTAGATGACGATACATAAAAACTTGCACGGTTGCTCTCCCATGGCGTGCATGCAGTGCGGCTCTTTGGAGTCGAAGTAGATGCTGTCGCCGGCTTGCAGGGTGATAATCTTGTCGCCGATGGTGATCTCGAGCGAACCCTCCATAATGAGGTCAAACTCTTGTCCCTCGTGCGAGCTCTTGCCGTGCCTGTGATTGTCGGGCAACGGGTCTACGGTCACCATAAAGGGTTCCACCTTGCGCCCTCTGAACCCGCTCGCCAGACTTTCGTACTTGTATTCCTTGCGTCGGTTGACACAGAGTCCCTGATGCTTGCGTGTAACGAAGTAGGAGTTCATCCTCGGTTCCTCGCCAAACAGGAGCACGTCCAGCTCGATGCCATATCGCTTGGCAATCTTTGAGAGGCGGTACACGCCGGCGTCGGCTTCGCCAAGTTCTATCTTCTCATAGTGCTCAGGGGTAACGTCGCATAGGCGCGCCACGTCCGTTGCCGGGATGTCCAATACCTCGCGTAGACCTTTCAGTCGCTGTCCGATTTGTTTCAATGATTCTTCTGCCATGATTGTAGATAATGATAATTCTGCTTCAAAAATACGAAAAAAAGTTGTGGAAGCAGCACAAAATGTCAGGAAAGTTTGCCGAGGACTGTCGAAAAGGAGGAGATAGCGCTGCAAGTGGAGTGCCTTGCGCCATCTCCTCCCCGATGATTATGCCGGTCAGGCAATGCCTGCCTTCAGACCGCTGATGACAGCGTGGGTGAATCCGCAGCGCTCCATCTCGTTGAGGCCTCGGATGGTGAGTCCGCCGGGAGTGGTGACGCGGTCTATCTCTGCCTCGGGATGGTGGCCGGTGGCCTGCAGCAGTTCTACTGCTCCCTTGACTGTCTGCAAGACGATGTCGCGTGCCTCGTTGGCCCTGAATCCGATTTCCACGCCACCCTCCATCGCTGCCCTGATGTAGCGCATGGCATAAGCGATGCCACATCCGGCGATGGTGGTGCCTGCTCCCAAGAGCCGCTCGTCTACCACCATTGCTTGGCCAAGGTCTGCAAAGAGTGCCTGTACTATCTCTGTCTGCTCGGAAAGCGCATTAGGGGTGGCGATAAAGGTCATGGACGACCGTACAGCTATCGCCAAATTGGGGATGGCCTGAAAAACCGTGGGATGTTGCCCGTTTTTGTCGAGCCATGCGAGCAGTTGCGTCGAAGGGATGGCGGCGGCCATATTGATGATGCCCTGTCTTTGGTAGTCCAGATGGGGTTTCAGTTCCTCGATGACTTGTGCCACGAGCCAAGGTTTCACCACGATAGCCACCCAGTCGGCACCGGCTATGGCTGTCGTGTTGTCGGTGGTGACTTTGGCACCCATCTCTGCAAAGGGGCGCAGTTTCTCTGTGTGCGGATTGGCCACGGTGATGTCTGCCGGACTGCATATACTGCCCTTCAGCAAGCCTTGGGCAAAACTGCCGCCCATGGCCCCCGCGCCGATAATGGCTATCTTCATAATGTCTCGAAAACGTGTTTGAGCCTGCCCATGAAGTCGTCTACTTCTGCCTTGGTCAAGCATAGGGGTGGTAAAACTCTCAAGATGTTGGTAGAGGCGCATCCCGTGAAGCAGTGCTCCTCATGGATGAGCCGCTGTCGTATCTCCTTGTGGGGGATGTCGAGCACGATACCGATCATCAGTCCGCGTCCGCGCACTTCCACAATGTGCGGTTGGGTCTGCTGCAGCGCTTTCAACTGACTGATAAAATAGTCTCCCACATCACGGGCGTTGTCTACCAAGTGCTCTTGCTCGAAGACATCGAGCACGGCCAATGCAGCGGCGCACGCCAAGTGGTTGCCGCCGAAGGTGGTACCCAACTGTCCGTAGACAGGGGCAAACTCTGGTGCGATGAGGACGGCCGACATGGGGAAGCCGTTGGCGATGCCCTTGGCCACGCTGATCAGGTCGGGGCGTATGCCCAGCCATTGATGGGCGAAAAATTGGCCGCTGCGCCCATATCCGCATTGTATCTCGTCGCAGATGAGGACGGTGCCATATTGCTTGCAGGCCTTTTGCAGGCCTTGGGCAAACTCGGGCGTGGCCATGTTGACACCGCCCACGCCCTGGATGCACTCCAGGATGCAGGCGCATACGTCGCCCTTGGCCAGTTCGCGCTCCCAAGCCTCCAAGTCATTCAGGGGAAGGAACGTCACGTGGCCGTTGTCGTTGATGGGTGCCACAATCTTCGGATTGTTGGTTACCTCTACCGCCAGCGAGGTGCGTCCGTGAAATGCTTTTTCGGCCGACAGCACACGCTTTCGCCCGTTGGTGAACGAGGCGAGTTTCAAACAGTTCTCGTTGGCTTCGGCGCCAGAGTTGACAAGAAACAGCTGGTAGTCGTCGTAACCGCTGATGCGTCCCAATCGGTCGGCCAACTGCTGCTGGAGCGTGTTGATGACCGAGTTGGAGTAGAAACCCAAGCGCGAAGCCTGCTCCGTCAGGCATTGGGTATAGTGCGGATGGCAGTGGCCGATGCTGATGACAGCGTGGCCGCCGTACAGGTCGAGATACTCCTGGCCCTTGTCGTCCCACACCTTGCATCCCTGGCCCTTGACAATGTTGATATCGAAGAGGGGATAAACGTCGAATAATTTCATGATTTGAGTGTATTTGGTGAAGCAGAGAGGGAGCAATCGTGTAGGCTTCACCTCCTCTGCCTTATCTGGGGGATTAAAATGCGTTGGGTTTCAGTCGCAGACCGGCTGTCTCGTCGATGCCGAACATGAGGTTCATGTTCTGTACCGCCTGACCCACGGCACCCTTGAGCAGGTTGTCGATGCAGCAGGTGATGAGCAGCTTGTCGTCTATCTTGTCGCAGTGTACCAGTGCCTTGTTGGTGTTAGTCACCTGTTTCAGGTCCAATGGCTTGTCCACGTAGTGGGTGAAACAGGCATCTTGATAAAACTTCTTGTAGCCGGTCACGATGGTGTCGATGTCTGCATCGGTGTGCAGCACCTCGGTGGCGAAGATACCTCGTGCGAAGTTGCCGCGGTAAGGGATAAAGTCGATGGAGGCATCAAGCTGTCCCTGTACCTGGGCCAAGCTCTGGCATATCTCTGCGATGTGCTGGTGGCGGAATGGCTTGTACACGCTCAGATTGTCCACACGCCATGAGAAATGGGTGGTGGGGCCGGGCTTTTGGCCTGCTCCTGTACTGCCGGTAATGGCGTTCACGCTTACATTGCTGGTGATGAGTCCCATCTTGGCGGCAGGCAGGAGGCCCAACTGGATACAAGTAGCAAAACATCCGGGGTTAGCCACGTGCTGTGCCTGGCAGATTTGCTGGCGGTTGAGCTCAGGCAGACCGTAGATATAGTCGTGGTCGGGAGCCGCGAGGCGGAAATCTTGCGCCAAGTCGATGATCTTCACGTGCGAGGGAATGGTATGCTCTTTCAGGAAGGCCTCGCTCTTGCCGTGTCCGAAGCAGAAAAACACTACGTCGACCTCGTCGAAGGGCATATCGCTGGTGAAGCGCAGGTCGGTCTCGCCATACAGCCCTTCGTGTACGTCGGTCAGCAGGTTGCCGGCATTGCTCTCGCTGTTCACGAAGCCGATGGTGGCCTGCGGATGGTTCAGCAACAGGCGGATAAGTTCGCCTGCCGTGTAGCCGGCACCTCCTAAGATTCCTATTCTTATCATATTTGTTTTTTGTTGTGATTTACTTGGGCGGCATGATGAGCCACAGGATGATGTAGATGATGATGCCGCTGAAACAAGTGCAGATGGTGAGGATGGCATAGATGGCGCGGAACACGGTAGGGTCTATGTCGATGTACTCTGCCAGTCCTGCACAAACGCCTCCTATCATTCTCTCATTCGATCTCGTCAGTTTCTTTCCTATCATAATGTTGTCATTTTTATGGGTTGTTATCTGACATTATGACGGCAGAAATGAGCTGAAAGTTGCAGCTGCCCACACCTTTTTTTTGTGTAGGCAGCCCGCTATCCTTTTTTAGCGTTGCTCCTCCGGGTGGATGCCGTAGTACACACGCAGCGGTGTGGATGACACTTTGATGAATCCCTTGGCATCTTGGGCTGTCCATCCGTGTTGCATCTCGCCGTATTCGCCGAGCTTGCTCTTGAGCAGGTCGTCGGGAGAGTCCACCCCCACGGTCTCGAATCCGAGCGGGCGCAACTTCAGAATCACCGTACCGTTGACATTGCGCTGCGAAGAGGTGAGCATGGCTTCCATATCGGGCATGACGGGCTCCAGATACTGGCTCTCGTGGAGGAACATGCCGTACCAGTTGCCGATTTGGTCTTTCCAGTACTGTTGCCATTTGCTGAGTGTGTATTTCTCGAGCAGGCGATGCGCCTCGATGATGAGTTTGGGAGCCGCGGCTTCGAAGCCCACACGCCCCTTGATGCCGATGATGGTGTCGCCCACGTTGCAGTCTCGGCCTATGCCGTATGCTGCGCCAATCTCCTCGATACGCTGGATGGCAGCTATCTTGTCGTCAAAATGCTCTCCGTTGACCGCAGCGATCTCGCCGTGCTCGAAGGTGATGCGAAGCTCGCTCTCTTCCTCGCGGGTGACGTGTTTGAGATAGGCCTCTTCAGGTAGCCCCTGGGCCGAGTCGAGCAGTTCGCCACCGCAGATGCTGGTTCCCCAGATACCCACGTTGTAAGAGTATTTCAGTTTGGTGAAGTCGGCGTAGAATCCGTGTTCGTTCAGATAGTCCACCTCCTCTTTGCGCGACAGGGCGTGGTCACGTGTGAGTGTGATGATTTCCACCCCGGGTGCCATGACCAGGAATGTCATGTCGAATCGTATCTGGTCGTTTCCCGCGCCGGTCGACCCGTGGGCGATGGCATGCGCTCCGATCTCGTTGGCGTAGCGGGCAATGGCGATGGCTTGGAAGATACGCTCTGAAGAGACACTGATAGGGTAGCAGTTGTTGCGCAGTACATTGCCGAAAATCATGTATTTCAGACTCTTCTCGTAGTATTCTTGCGTCACGTCGAGGGTTACGTATGATACAGCACCCAGCTTGTAGGCGTTTTCTTCATTCTTTTTCAGCTGTTCGGCGCTGAAACCGCCCGTGTTGGCGCATGCGGCATACACATCGTAGCCCTCCTCTTTCAGTTTCATGACGGTGTACGAGGTGTCGAGTCCACCCGAAAAAGCCACTACCACGCGCTTGCGGCTGGAGCCTTCCGTCTCTCCGGCGGAAAACGTTGTATTCTTAATGTCGGTCATATTAATATATGTGTTATAATGATTCTATTATTGTGATGGTTGCAAGAGGGTGCAGCCCTCTTCGTTCTCAGCGCTTGTTGTCGGCGGAGGTCTGGGATGAGCCCTCTATTCTCCTGATTCTGTCCAGCACTTCCTGCGGAATCTTGGCAGGCAGATGCTCTTCGGGATCGTAGAGCATGGCGGTGCAGATGCAGTATTTGCGGTTGGTACGTTTGAGCACATCCACATTGATACATCCTTCGCAGCCGCGCCAGAATGCTTCGTCGTCGGTAAGGTCTGCAAAAGTCACCGGCTGATACCCCAGTTGGGTGTTCATGGCCATCACTGCAGCACCGCTGGTGAGGCTGAATATCTTGGCATGGGGCCATCGGGTGCGTGCCAGGGTGAATGTCATGTCCTTGATGTGCTTCGCCACCCCCCTGCCGCGGAAGTCAGGGTGTACAATGAGTCCGGATGTGGTGACATACTCCTTGTTTCCCCAAGTCTCAATGTAGCTGAATCCAGCAAACTTTTCTCCCTCCAAGGCAATCACAGCCTTGGCCTCTTTCATTTTTGTGGTCAGATACTCGTGGGTACGTTTGGCGATACCCGTCCCCCTCACCTTTGCCGCATCGGCAATCGTCTGGAGGATGGTGTCGACATACTTCTCATGCGAGGCATCGGCCACCACCACTGTTATTTCTTCCATTGTAGTGTATCCTGATGTTTTTTTTTGATGTTTTTATTTCAGATTAGGTATGATAGCAGCCAGACTCTCTGTCACCTCATCATGACGGGCACCCTCGCGGAGCACGGTGATGATGGTGTCGTCGCCGGCGATGGTTCCCAATATGTCGGGTATGTTGCTGTTGTCTATGTTGTATGCGATGGCGCTGGCATATCCGGGCCGGGTCTTGATGACACCGATGTTCTGTGAGAAGTTGATGGACACAAATCCCGGTGCTTGCAGCATCTGGCTGATGGTCTGGGTCTTGGTCACCCTCTTGTACATCGTCTCGTTGGGCAATACATATACATACTTGCCGTTCATGCTCGATGCCTTGGCCACCTTCAGTTGTTTCAGGTCGCGGCTGAGCGTGGCCTGTGTAAGTTTGAATCCCTCTTTCACAAGCTCGTCCATCACTTCTTCCTGACAGCACAGTTCCTTGCTCGAGATGAGCATCTTGATGGCTTCTATCCTTCGGTCTTTTACCTTCATCGCTCTGTATATTTATTCATTTACGCCATGCAAATATACAAAATAACGCATATAACGCCAAAAAAAACTGCATAAAAGTGTGTTTTATGCAGAAATTTGGAATATTATTGCATATTTATGAAGGATAGATACAAAAACAGCCACATCTGTGTACCTTGCACCGATGTGGCTTGCCGTATGTGGTAATGTGTTATTTGGCCATGTCAAAACCTATCCGCACACCGTCGTAGTTTTGGCTCAGGTCGCCAATGGTCTGCAGGGTTGTGTTGCCGGTCAGCGAAGCCGCTGTCTGGAGCAGGGTGAGCAGTTTCTTGCTTTCCATCAGGAAACTCATGCCCGTGCTGGTCTTCTTGGCATAGCAGTTGATGGAGAAGAGCAGGGTCTTCAGGTTCACCTTGCAGTCGCTTGCGTCGTACGTCCATGTGCCGCTCAGCGTCTTGCCGTCTATCTTGCCCGTAAAACTCTTGTCGCTGTTCAGGGTCAGGTAGGTGTTGCTGCTGCTGAATCCCACTTTCTTATAACTGTCCTGCAGCTTGTTCTTGATCTGGGTGGCCATAGCTTCGCCGCCCGCCTTGGCCAGCGTGTTCTCACTGGTGAAGGCCACGCCCGGCTGGCTATACTTCCACGTGCCTACAAGGTCGCTTTCCGATGGCTTGTCGGTGCCCAGTACGCTACCGATTACGCCTGCAATAGTCTGGCCGTTGGCCACTGCGCCCAGGATGCCGCCCAGTACACTGCCATTGTTAGAAGATGCACTGCCTGCTGTGGTGCCGATGCCGCCACAGCTGCTCAAAATCACACAGATGGCTGCTACGGCCATCGTCATACATGTCTTTTTCATTGTCTTTTATAGTTGATAATCTTTGTTTTGCTATGTCTATGACGTAAAACAAGGGCCAAGGTTTAGTACCCGGCCCTTTTTTGCTTGTCTGTGTCCATCGCTCTTAGTCTCTGTCGCCGCCCAAGAAGCGGAGCAGGTACAGGAAGAGGTTGACAAAATCGAGATACAGGCTCAGTGCGCCTGCCAGTGCTATCTTTTGGCTGCTCTCGCCCATATCGGGTGCGGCGGCCAGTTGCATCTTGATCTGCTGGCTGTCCCAAGCCGTGAGGCCCACAAAGATGAGTACACCCACGCCACTCACGACCATGTCGAGCATCGAGGAGTGCAGGAACATGTTTACTACTCCGGCAATGATGAGTCCGATGAGTGCCATCATCAGCAGGCCGCCCATCTTGGTCATGTCGCGTCTGGTGAAGTAGCCGTAAGCGGCCGTGGCTGCAAAGGTGGCGGTGGTCACCATAAACGTCTTGATGATGGCGGCGGGAGCGAAGAGTGCAAAGATGCTCGACAGGGTGGCTCCGTTGAGTGCCGAGAAGATGGCAAACATGACCGTCGTGGCGGCCAGCGAACGGTTAGGGTTCCATACGCCCCTGGAGATTTTCCATACCAGTATAAACTCGGCGATGATGAGCGCCCAGATGCCCCATCGGTTGCCGTAGACCATCTGCAGCAGACCCGGTGAAGTGGCCACGATGTAGGCGGTAACGCCACTGATGGCCAGTGCGAGGGTCATCCACAGATACACCTTGCGCATCAGGGCTGGGAAAGCCAGCGACAGCGACATCCCCTCATTCTCCCGGACCATTTTCTCCCATTCTCTTACTTCCATAATTGTTTCCTTAATTTGTTAATATTCTATGCAAAATTACTGATAAATACTGAGAAGGCATGCACCACACCTCTCTTTTTTTGTTTTCTTATCTTATCTGTTGTGCTGTTATCGTTCGTTAACTACACAGCAAATGGCGTGCCAAAGATTGGAAAATAAGAAAGACTGTCAGTCCTTTTGCAGCATGGGCTGTCATTTTAGAAAAAAGAAAATACGCTGTAGCCTTGACAAGACCTGTTTGACAAGTTGTCGTTTGCGGTTGGCCTGCACGCGGGCAAGGGCAAGTTGATAAATGTTCAAGGTGTTGCCGTTTACAATATCTGATAGGTTTGGCGGACATTCGTGGTGCTGATAGTACGCGCGCATGCGTCTGACTAAATAACGTGTGCCTAACTCATGTGTCAGCCAGGCTATAATCTCTTCTTGGGTGGCTTTCAGGTAGGTAATCTGTTTTAAAACCAGCTACACTTTGGCCTTGCAAAAATACTATTTTTTTCTTGGTAATCTTTGTTTTCCGTATAGATTTACAGAATAAATGTTAGTAACTAATACGTTTTTTCGTTTCTGAAAGGGTGGACAAAAGACTCTATTTGCTGATTGAAAATCCAAGATGATGTCGCTTCTTCCCCGTAAATGCCACCTTTAGCTCGCTAATCATGGCGTTTACGGGGTCTAAACGTGGCATTTGGCTCACCTAAACGTGGCATTTGGCTCACCTAAACGTGGCGTTTGGGTTGTGATTATGTATGCTATGGCGTGTCAGCTGGTTCCCTCGCCCTGTGGGCGAATGGAG
>SFKY01000092.1 GCA_004554665.1 Bacteroidales bacterium | reverse complement strand
TGCGCTAAAACTCGTAACTTTGCGTGGAATTCATTGATAACAATTTATGGCACGAAACAGATTCAAAGGCTTAGGAGTAGCTTTGGTGACGCCTTTCACTCCTGATGGTGAAGTAGATTACCCGGCTCTTAAGCGACTTGTAAACTATCAGTTGGACAACGGTGCCGATTTCTTTTGCATACTTGCCACTACAGGAGAAGCACCGTGTCTGACAACGGAAGAAAAAGACAGGATAACAGAGACAGTCAAGGAGATTAACCGCGGAAGATTGCCCATTTTGAAGTATTGTGGCGGCAATAACACCCGTGCGGTTGTCGAAGAAATCAAGCATACCAACTGGGAGGGTATCGATGGAATCCTCAGCATCTGCCCTTATTACAATAAACCGTCGCAGGAGGGTCTGTACAAGCACTTCAAGGCCATCAGTGCCGCCAGTCCGTTACCCATTGTACTTTATAATGTACCCGGCCGCACAGGAATCAACCTGAGGCCCGATACACTTATCAGGTTGGCGCGCGAGTGCGACAACATCGTGGCTGTGAAAGAGGCCAGCGGTTCGTTGGAGCAGGTGGACGAGATCATCAAGAACAAGCCCGAAGGATTTGATGTCATCAGTGGCGACGACGCGCTTACCTTCCAGATGATAGCGAGCGGCGCGGCAGGTGTCATCTCTGTGATTGGCAATGCATTGCCCAAACAATTCTCGCGGATGATCAGGCTTGAGTTTAAGGGAGAGTACGAGCCGGCGCGCAAGATTCACCATCGGTTTACCGAACTGTACAAGCTTCTGTTCGTAGACGGCAATCCGGCGGGTGTGAAGGCACTGCTCAATGATATGGGAATGATTGAAAACGTGCTTCGTCTGCCGCTGGTACCCACGACCATCGCCACCAAAGAGAAGATGGCCGCCATCCTGAAAGACATGCGCATCTGATATTGTAAGACAGTACATCATAGTTTCGCCATTCTTGCCAGCCTTTTTTGAGGCGCAAGAATGGCGAAACTTTATTTTATAGCTTACTGTAAACAGTGTGAAATCAGTGGTTGACGGTAATCTCGCCGGCTATAGAGGTGGTCATCAGTTGTCTGATAACATCGGCTTCCTCGTGCTGGGCCTGCAGGAACATCAGTTTGGTGGCAGCAGCCTCTACCGTGCTGTCCATACCAGATATAACACCGGCATCCTGCAATTGGAATCCCGTGTCGTAGCGTCCCATCTCCACGCGCCCCGATACACATTGGCTGATGTTGACCACCACCACACCACGGTCGCTGGCATCGCGCAGGGTGCGTGTAATCCACTCGCTGTGAGGAGCGTTGCCGCTTCCATAACTGCGCATGACGATACCGCGCAGTTCGGGAGCCTCCAACACGTGGTGAACAATGTTCTCCTGAATACCGGGGAACAACGAGAAGATGATGACCCCCTGGTCCATCTGCGTATGGGGAATCATGGGACGGGTAAAGTCGGGCGTGAGAATGTGGTGCTGGTGGAAGGTGAAGTTGACACCGGCATCGCAGAGGTGGGGATAGTTAAAAGAGTCGAATGCGTTGAATCCGTCAGCATTGCGTTTGGTAGAACGGTTGCCGCGAAGCAGGTGCCCATTGAAGTAGATACAAACCTCGGGCACCATTGGCCTGCCGTCGGGATGGCACATCGAAGCCAACTCGATGCTGGTGAGCAGGTTTTCCTTGCCATCGGTACGCAATAGGCCCAGAGGAAGTTGGCTCCCCGTGAAAATCACGGGCTTGGTGAGATTCTCGAGCATGAACGAAAGCGCCGAGGCCGTGTAGGCCATCGTGTCTGTGCCGTGCAGCACCACAAATCCGTCGTAGTTCTGATATTGGGTGGCGATGATCTCCACCAATTTCGTCCATAGTTTAGGGCGCATGTCGCTCGAGTCTACGGGAGGGTTGAATTGGTAGACATCCACATCGGTCTTGATATATTTAAACTCCGGTAAATGCTCTTTGAGGTGTTTGAAGTCGAGCGGTTCCAACGCACCTGTCGTGACATTCCGCCCCATTCCTATCGTGCCCCCGGTGTAGATGAGAAGCACTTTGCCATTCCATTCCATAGTTAATAGTCTTGATATTAGTACCCCGTGCCACCGGCGAGGGCATAGGTGAGGTAAATTTTTTTGTGCAAATATAGTGGTTTTTTGTCTTCTTACAAAGAAATAAGTTGTATATTTGCATGTAATAAACAAAGATAGTGTGAACCGAGAGCCATAGAACTTGTTTTCATGGCAGAGGTGCAGCCTATCTTCTGCAAAAATAATCAACTAATAACTCCGATTCCCATTATGAAGACATTTATGGACAAGGATTTCCTGTTGGAGACCGATACCGAAAAACAGCTTTACCATGATCACGCTGCCCGTCTGCCCATCATCGATTACCACTGTCACCTTGACCCCCGTATGGTGGCCGACGACCACAAGTTTCGCAACATCATCGAGCTTTGGTTAGGAGGAGATCACTACAAGTGGCGAGCTATGCGCACCAATGGTGTTGACGAACGCTACATCACGGGTGATGCCAGCGATTGGGAAAAGTTTGAGAAGTGGGCTGAAACTATGCCTTACTGCTACCGTAATCCCCTTTACCACTGGACACATCTCGAACTGCGCACCGCTTTTGGCATAGAAAAGCTTCTTTGTCCCGATAACGCACGCGAAATCTACGAAGCCTGCAACGAGAAGCTCGCCCAGCCCGATTTCAGTGCCCGAGGGCTCATGCGCCACTACCATGTAGAGTGTGTGTGCACCACCGACGACCCCGTAGACGACCTGCGCTACCACACGGCAACCCGTGAGAGCGGTTTTGAAATCAAGATGCTGCCGGCGTGGAGGCCCGACAAGGCCATGAACATAGATAAGAATGGATTTGCCGACTACATCAACCGCTTGGGAGAGGTGGCCGGTGTGACCATCACCACCTTTGCCGATATGGTCGATGCCCTGCAGCGTCGCCATGACTATTTTGCCGCAAACGGATGCCTGTTGTCCGACCACGGAATCGACGAATTCTATGACGAACCCTACACTGACTCACAGATAGAGACCATTTTTGCCAAGGCGATGCGCGGCATGAGTCTTTCTACGTTTGAACAGCGGCAGTACAAGCACTGTTTCCTGACGATCTGTGCTGAGATGGATGCCCGTGCAGGATGGACACAGCAGTTCCATTACGGACCGCTGCGCGACAACAACACGCGGATGTTCCAACAGGTGGGTGCTGATACGGGATTCGACTCCATTGGCGAGTTTGCCACCGCCACTGCCATGTCGCATTTCCTCGACTCTCTGGCCGCCAAGGGTATGCTCACACGCACCATTATCTACACGCTCAATCCCTGTGCCAACGAGATGATAGCAGCCATGATCGGCAACTTCCAGGACGGTACGGAGCCGGGCAAGATACAGTTTGGAGCCGGATGGTGGTTCAACGACCAGCTCGACGGCATGACCCGGCAGATAGATGCGCTGTCGCATCTCGGACTGCTGTCGAGATTTGTGGGCATGCTCACAGACTCGCGCTCGTTCCTCAGTTATCCCCGTCACGAGTATTTCCGCCGCCTGCTCTGCCATATCATCGGCAGCGACGTGGAGCGTGGACTCATACCGGTCGACCAGCCGTCGCTTGCCCGTATGGTAGAAGACATCTGCTATTACAATGCACGCCGATATTTCCACTTCTACGACTGATGGATGAATAGGGCGTACACATTATATAATATATATAGACGATACAGACCAAGACATGGGAAGAAACAAATTCTCGCAGCAAGAAATCGACCAGATAGCCAAGTTGCTTCACAAGAAAGATACCGTGAACCGCGCGCGACAGAAAGAAATCAGACACAAGTTGCGTGTGGACTACGGCTTCAACATCTCCGACTACAATGAGCAGGGGCGTGCCTTCGGCGAGGCCGACTTGCAGGCTGCCATCAATCGTGGGGCCATCACGCTGGTCGACGAGGCCACGGCGGCTGCCATGAGAGAGCGGATGGCCCGGCAGCGTGAGGCCGACGAGGCACGCTGGGCGGCAGAGGCCGCCAAGACCACAGACACCTGGCAACAGGCGATGAAAGAGTGGGAGGCCTGGGAGCAAGGAGAGAAACAGCAGTAACCCCATGTCCTGCCGACAGCGGTGACAGGTGTGGTCTGTCTACATTGCGAGGGATAGCGGGAGCGTCGCATCGGACGATGCTTCCGCTATCCTTTTTCGTTTTCTTCAGGCCACTTCCTGCCAAGTCGATGCCTGTTGGGTGAGCTAACAGCCATCATCGGCTGGGCTAAATGCGGCATTTACCCACCGTAAATGCCATCTTTAGCGCGCCAATCATGGCATTTAGCCTCTGCAAGCGATGTCTCCGGTTGGCCGAGGCATCGCTTGCTGCTTGGCCCGTTGGGGTCTGTGCACAGAAATGGGGCATGGCAGGAAAGTTGGTGGTGATTTTTTTTTGCGCTTTGGGCTAAATGTTGTAATTTTGCACAAGATATATGTGATAATATTAACGACATTCAAAATATATGTACAGGACAAATACTTGTGGTGAACTGCGTCTTGCCGATGCCGGCAAACGTGTGACGCTGGCCGGATGGGTGCAGCGCGTGAGAAAGATGGGTGGCATGACCTTCGTAGACCTGCGCGACCGTTACGGCATCACGCAGTTGGTGTTCAGCGAAGAGGCCGACAAGGACCTTTGCGAGGCTGCCGGACATCTCGGACGTGAATACTGCATACAGGTAGAGGGAACTGTGAGCGAGCGCCAAAGCCGCAACCCCAAGATGGAGACAGGCGATATCGAGTTGCTGGTAGACCGTATGACCACGCTCAGCAGCAGCGTTACCCCTCCGTTTACCATCGAGGAGAATACCGACGGCGGCGATGAGCTGCGCATGAAGTACCGCTATCTGGACCTGCGCCGTGCCTGTGTGCGCAAGAATCTGGAGTTGCGCCACCGGATGACCATCCTCATCCGTAACTTCCTCGACAGTCGCGACTTCATCGAGGTGGAAACTCCCATCCTGATTGGCTCCACGCCCGAGGGTGCACGCGATTTCGTGGTTCCTTCTCGCATGAATCCGGGGCAGTTTTATGCGCTTCCGCAGAGTCCGCAGACACTTAAGCAGCTGCTGATGGTGGCTGGATTTGACCGTTATTTCCAGATAGCCAAGTGTTTCCGCGACGAGGACTTGCGTGCCGACCGTCAGCCGGAGTTTACACAGATAGACTGTGAGATGAGTTTTGTGGACCAGGAAGACGTGATTGGCATCTTCGAGGACATGTGCCGTATGCTGTTCCGCGAGGTAAGGGGGGTGGAACTGCCTGCCAAGCTGCGCCAGATGACATGGCACGAGGCCATGAGCCGTTATGGATCTGACAAACCCGACTTGCGTTTCGGCATGGAGTTTGTGGAACTGAAAGATACTTTCGCCGGCAAGGGGTCGTTTGCCGTCTTCAACGATGCTGCCTATATCGGTGGAATCTGTGTTCCCGGCTGTGCCAACTACAGCCGCAAACAGATGGACGAGCTTACCGACTTCGTGAAGCGTCCACAGGTAGGTGCCAAGGGTCTGGTGTATATCAAGTACAATGCAGACGGTACGGTGAAAAGCTCCATCGACAAATTCTATACGCCTGAAGTGCTGGCCGAAGTCAAGGAGGCAATGGGCGCCAAGGACGGCGACCTGGTGCTGATACTGAGCGGAGACAAGCCCAACAAGACCCGTGTGCAGCTGTGTACGCTCCGTCTGGAGATGGGTGATCGGCTCGGACTGCGCGACAAGAACAAGTTTGAGTGCCTGTGGATTGTCGACTTCCCGCTCTTCGAGTGGAGCGATGAGGAGCAGCGCCTCATGGCCACCCACCACCCGTTTACGATGCCCAATCCGGACGATATCCCTCTGCTCGACGAGCATCCTGAGCAGGTGCGTGCCAAGGCCTATGACTTTGTCTGCAACGGCGTAGAGGTGGGCGGTGGCTCTCTGCGTATCCACGACTCACAGCTTCAGGAAAAGATGTTTGGCATTTTGGGCTTCACCCAGGAGCGTGCAGAGGCCCAGTTTGGCTTCTTGATGAACGCATTCAAGTATGGTGCGCCGCCCCATGCAGGCTTGGCGTTCGGACTCGACCGCTTCGTCTCGATCATGGCCGGCCTCGACTCGATACGCGACTGTATTGCATTCCCGAAAAACAATTCGGGCCGTGATGTGATGCTCGATGCACCGTCAGAGTTGGCTCCGCAGCAGCTCGAAGAATTGCAAATCAAGGTTGATGTGCGTCAAGAGTAGTCAAATATTCTGACAAAACCGGTGCGCAAAACACATTTTCTTACACAAAATTTGCGCAAATTGCTTAATAAATAGTAACTTTGCAATGCTAAAGGCAAAAAACGTTTTATGTTATTTTGAGAGACGGTATTTAATTAAGTTACAAAAATTTATGGCAGAAAAGAAAGAAACTAAAGTGGCAGCACCTAAGAAGTGTGCTACAACCAAGAAATGCGCAACCAAGAAGACAACCGCCGCTAAGGCAGTAGTAGTGTTTAATGCAGAGAGTGCTGGCTTCCGTGCCGGTGATGTATATCAGGCACTCGCCACAGCAGGCACTGCACTGACCGTAGCCGAGATTGCCAAGGCCGCCAAGATTAGCGAGACAGAGGTACTCGTAGGTATGGGCTGGCTGTTTAAGGAAGGCAAGATTAAGGATGAGAACGAAAAGGTGGTTCTCGCTTAAATAGACTTTCATGAAAGAGGCCGCACACAGATGAGATCCATCGCTGGTGCGGCCTCTTTTTTTATAGTTTCAGATGCGATACGACGAGGAGATACTGCGTGTATTGGGCGAAGCGGGTGCCGATGGGTTGTCGGTAGCCAAGATTTCGCGGTATGTGTACAATGCGTGCAACTCGTTTTTTGAGCCTCTTGACTACGAAGGGGTGCGCCGTGATGTGTATCAGTTTCTGGTACGCAATTCGAAGAAGCCCGATTCGCTGATAAAGAAAACCGCAGTACGGGGTATCTATCGGCTCAATGAGCAATCGCGCGAAGCACAGCAGTTGATGATCGATTTCGAGGCTGCCGCATCTGGAGAGCCTACCAAAGAAGAAAACAAAGACGAATCTCTGTCCTTGTTTTAACGCATGTCGGTCATTGGGATGTCAGGCGCAAACAAACTTTCTTTTTGTCATCTGCCTTTCCGTTTAGCGGTTACAATGGAACCCCATTGCGCCCTCAAAACGTAGAGACATCTGTCCAAAAACACGAGTTGTTATCGTCATAACGCTAATAACTGATATGGGTTAAAAAAAATCGTCGATTTTTCTTCCCTAAATGGGATATTTTGTATATATTTGCAATTTATAAAACATTGCAACAAAATATGCGTATCGTCAATAATCATCTGGTTATCATGGCCGGTGGCGTAGGGAGCCGTTTCTGGCCCATGAGCACTGCCGACAGGCCCAAGCAGTTTATCGATGTGTTGGGAGTAGGCAAGTCATTGCTGCAACTCACCTATCAGCGTTTCGCCAATATTTGTCCGCCGGAGAATATCTGGGTTGTCACTAACCGCCGTTATGCCGGTCTGGTAAAGGAACAGTTGCCCGAGGTGCTTGAAGGAAACATCCTGCTCGAGCCATGCAGACGCAATACAGCACCCTGTATCGCCTATGTGAGCTGGAAGATTAAGTCCAAAGACCCGAAGGCCAACGTGGTGGTGACCCCCAGCGACCACATCGTGACAGATGAGGCCGAGTTTCGCCGCGTCATCGGGCTCTGCCTGCGCTTCACAGCCGATTCGGATGCCATTGTGACACTCGGTATGAAGCCCAATCGTCCGGAGACGGGATATGGGTACATCAAGGCCGATCTCACGATGAGCAGCTTGAGGCAGCGCGAACTCTTCCGTGTGGACAAGTTCCGCGAGAAGCCCAACTTGGAGACGGCGATGCAATATATCAAGGAGAAGGACTATTTCTGGAATGCAGGCATCTTCATCTGGAGCGTGAGCACCATTGTCAATGCGTTTAGGGTGTACCAGCCAGCCATCTCCAAGATTTTCGAGAATATGCTTCCGTACTACGGCACGCCTCGTGAGCAGGAGTTGATAGACAAATTCTATCCTGAGTGTGAGAACATATCGGTAGACTATGCCATTATGGAAAAGGCAGAGGAGATCTTTGTATGTCCGGCCGACTTTGGTTGGAGTGATCTTGGCACTTGGGGAAGCCTGCAGATGCATACCAAGCGCGACCTGTACGGTAACAGCCTGATAGGCGAGAATATCGAGATGTACGACTGCCACAACTGTGTGGTGCATACGTTGGAAGAGCGTAGGGTAGTGGTGCAGGGACTCGACAACTATATCATCGCAGAGAAAGACGGTACATTGCTTATCTGCAGTTTGGCAGAGGAACAGCGCATCAGACAGTTCAGCGACGAGAAATAAACATGGCAGCAGCCTCTGGCTGATACATGCTGTAAAGGTGTACACACCATAAGTGTGCACGGGCGAATATCGCTTATAGACCCACCTGATCATGGAGATAGCTACTGAAAAGTACGGATATGAGATGGATTTTG
>SFKY01000017.1 GCA_004554665.1 Bacteroidales bacterium | reverse complement strand
AGGCAAAAATCAAAAAGAAGAAAGCTGATGACATGCCTAAGGACTCCGTGGCTATCATCAACCTATCCGATATGGCCATCACCAAATTTGCTGATGTCACAGGGTTCAAACTGAGTCATCACAATAACCACTGCGTGGTGTTCGGATTAGCCAAAGAGAAACCAGTAACGCCGAAACCGACTGTAGATCCTAAGCAGGAAAAGAAAAAAAAGAAGAAGAAAAAGAATGCTGAGGAACCCAAACCGAAACCAGCTGTGAGCAAGGATGCAGCTAATGATATTGCTGTTTACTTCTTTGCTTCTGCAGACACCATGCGCATCAAACACGCTTCCGCATACGATGTCAACAATGGCGGTAAGTGGTTGGCCTATATCCGTAAGACCGCGAAAAACAACCATGCCATGCAATTGGTAGACTTGCAATCGCGTATGACCAATGCGGTGACAGAGTCACTGCCCTACATGTCTTCACCCCAGTTCAGCCACAATGGCGACCGTTTCATGTTCTATTCCTCGAAAGATACGGTATCTTCGGGTAGCCAGCACTGTGATGTGTATGAGTATCAGATAGATGGAGGATTGAGAAAGGTCATCGGCACTGTAGAGGCGAGTGCTCTCAAGGACAAATGGGGCATTACTGAGAAGTCTAACTTGAGCTATAGCCGCGATGGAAAAAAGATCTACGTGGGCATACAGCCCTACATCGCGCCCAACGATACTTCCAAGCACGATTTTGAGACGGCAGAGCCCAATATCTGGCGATACAATTCGGATCTGATTCCGCCCATGTTCAAGGTTGGAAACACTTATAGCAGCAAGGCTCAGATTGCTTGTGCCGTGGAAAACGGCACGCTGGTGCAATTGGGTAACTCCATATTCGACCAAATCAAAACCTCTGATCGAGGAAACGGCATCTATGCCTTGTCATCGGATGCCACCGGACGCATGGTTGCCACACAGTGGGACTACCAAGTGCCTACCCCACTCTATTTGGTGGACACTCGCAACGGTAAGCGTGTTAAGATTACTGACGGAAAACTCCGCGGCGAGAGCATCGCGCCCGATGGCAACCACGTGGTATGGTTTGATTTGGAACAAAAACAATGGATGGTATGGAGTAGAGTCACAGGCAAGACAACCAATCTTTCTCAGAAACTGAAAGTCAACATGTTTAACGAGGACGACGACCATCCTATGCTGGCCGAACCCTACGGAGGCGCCAACTGGACAGCAGACTGTAAGGGTATCGTGGTGCCCGATCGGTTTGATTTGTGGTATATTCCCGTGGACGGCAGTCAGGCCGTGAATCTCACACAGGGCAAAGGACGCAAGGACAGCATCCAATACCGCTATGTAAGTACACAGAATTACGAGGACAAGATGGGCATCCGCAATGACCGTCCGGTGTATCTGAGTGTCTTCAACTATCGGACAAAAGAGTACGGCTATGCCACAACAGACTTTAGTGGCAATGTTCGTAACCTCGTATATGGCCCCTACACCTACAATAATTTCGCCAAAGCCGATTCGGCTGAAACGATTGTGATGAAGAAGGGAAATTTCAACAATCCTATGGACCTCTATGTGTACAACGGATCGCTGGAAAGAATAAGCAATATCAACCCGCAACAGGCTGATTATCTGTGGGGTACGCCCGAACTGTTCAAGTGGAAGGCTTTCGATGGTACCCAGCTCGACGGTATCTTGTACAAACCGGAAAACTTTGACGAGAACAAGAAATATCCTGTGATGATCTACTTCTACGAGCGTCGTAGCGAGTCGCTGTACAACTATCTCACACCTGCGCCCAGTAGGAGTACGGTCAACATACCTTACTTTGTCAGCAACGACTATATCGTGTTTGTCCCGGATATTGTGTACAAAGACGGACACCCTGGAGAGTCTGCATACAACTGTATCGTGGCAGGAGCCCAAGCGTTGGCCAAGAACAAGTGGGTGGACAGCAAGCGTATGGCCATTCAGGGACAGAGCTGGGGCGGTTATCAGGTGGCCTATCTGGTTACAAGGACCGACATGTTTGCCGCAGCCGGTGCCGGTGCCCCTGTCAGCAACATGACCAGTGCCTATGGAGGTATCAGATGGGGAACAGGTATCAGCCGACAGTTCCAATATGAGCATACACAGAGCCGTATCGGTAAAGACCTGTGGAGCGGCTACGACCTCTACATCGAAAACTCTCCGCTCTTCAAGCTGCCCAATGTGAAGACTCCGGTACTTATCATGCACAACAATGCAGACGGTGCTGTGCCTTACTATCAGGGTATTGAGATGTTTATGGGTCTCCGCAGATTAGGTAAGCCCTGTTGGTTGCTCGAATACAACCGCGAAGCTCACAATTTGGCCAATCGTAAGAATGCCAAGGATCTGAGCGTGCGCCTCTCCGACTTTTTCGACTATTATCTCAAAGGCACGCCGATGCCTGATTGGATGAAGCCTAATACTCCCTATATGATTAATGGAAAAGAATATACCGTGGAATAGTTGATAGAAACATTTGTTTAAACTTTCGTTTTTGTTGTCATTTTAAGAACTTTTGGTTGCCTTATAGCAATTATTTTCTTAATTTTGCACCGACAACAGCGAGAATGAATACAATACTGACTATCACAGGTTCGGATAGTACGGGTGGCTCTGGTGTTCAAGCTGACATCAGAGCCATCACTGAATTGGGGGGCAAGGCCGTTTCGGCGGTTACTTGCATCACCATTCAGAATACGCTCGGTATTCAGGAGTTTTATGACATCCCTTCTGCTGTGGTAGAGGCCCAAGTAGAGGCGATTGTCAACGATGTGCAGCCCGAAATCATCAAGATTGGCATGATTCGCAATGTCTCCATTCTTTCCGTCATTGTCGCCGTCCTTCGCAGACACACCCCTTCCCACGTGCTTTATGACCCCGTCGTATTTTCCAGCAATGGAGACGTACTCATGGAGAGCCACCTGCTCGGCCTGATACGGCAGCAGTTGTTCCCATTGTGTTCGCTGATTATCCTCCGGAGAACCGAGGCCGAGATGATTTTGGGCCATAAGCATCCAGACAATATTCTTTATTTGGAAGATTCGCCAGTGCATGGCCTATCCAATAGCCTTTCCACCGCCATTGCGTTTCATTTGTCGCAAGGAGACTCCCTGCCTGAGGCCAAGCGCAAGGCGTTGGACTATGTCAGTCTGCAACTTTCGCGCAGCGAGCATACCCATAGCCGGAGCCACGAATTGTATCGCGACTTCCTCACTGCTGTCAATGAATTTTTCAAACAGCGTAGTGATGTGGCCTATTATGCCAATTACCTGAATGTGAGCAGCCGCTATCTTTCGCAGGTTACCGCACGCATCGGCTTGCAGTCGCCCAAAAGCATCATCGAGCAAAAGTTGATTGATGCCATCGAGCGGGATTTACGCACCACAGCCAGCACTATTCAGGAGATAGCCTACGATTACGGCTTCTCTTCGCAAGCTCACTTCACCAAATTCTTTAAGAGACATAAGGGAATAACACCCAGTGATTATCGTAAAAACCAATTATAGAAATGACAAAAGAAAGACAAACTTTGAATCGCAACTTAGCACAGATGCTAAAAGGCGGTGTAATTATGGATGTAACCACGCCTGAACAGGCACGTATTGCAGAACAGGCCGGCGCATGCGCCGTCATGGCTCTTGAGCGCATCCCTGCAGATATTAGGGCTGCTGGAGGTGTTTCTCGTATGAGCGACCCGAAGATGATCAAGGGTATCCAGGCTGCTGTAAGTATCCCTGTTATGGCCAAATGCCGTATCGGACACATTGCCGAGGCACAGATTCTGCAGGCTATTGAGATTGACTATATCGATGAGAGTGAGGTACTCTCACCTGCCGATAACATCTACCATATTGACAAAAACCAGTTTGATGTCCCCTTTGTGTGTGGTGCACGCAATCTGGGCGAGGCTCTGAGACGTATTGCTGAGGGTGCTACCATGATTCGTACCAAGGGTGAGCCCGGTACAGGTGATGTGGTACAGGCTGTAAGCCACATGCGACTGATGCAGAGCGAGATTCGTCATCTTACAAGCCTGCGTGAAGACGAGTTGTACGAAGCAGCTAAGCAGTTGCAGGTGCCTTACGACCTCGTGGCATACGTACATGAGCATGGCAAACTGCCCGTTGTAAACTTTGCTGCCGGTGGTGTGGCCACTCCCGCTGATGCAGCCCTGATGATGCAACTGGGTGCTGAGGGTGTGTTTGTGGGCAGTGGTATCTTCAAGAGCGGCAACCCCGCCAAGCGTGCAGCTGCTATTGTACAGGCTGTGACCAACTACAACGACCCGAAGAAACTGGCTGAAATTTCAGAGGATCTCGGCGAGGCCATGGTCGGCATCAACGAGCAGGAGATAGAACTGTTAATGGCTGAACGAGGCAAATGAGAATAGGTGTGTTGGCACTGCAAGGTGCCTTTATAGAGCATGAACAGATGCTCGACCGAATGGGAGTGGAATCTTTTGAAATCAGACAGTTGAGAGATTTCAATCAACCAATAGACGGATTGATTGTTCCTGGCGGTGAAAGCACCACGTTGCGCAAGCTCCTTAGAGACACAGGACTGCTCTCTCCCATTCGGGAAGCGATTGTAGAGGGACTTCCTGTGTTTGGTACTTGTGCCGGCATGATACTCTTGGCCCGACGTATTGAGCAAGAGGAGGGAACAGGACTGGCCACTATGGATATCGAAGTACGCCGCAATGCGTACGGCCGGCAGTTGGGAAGCTTCTATACTGAGGCTCCCTTTATCGGAATCGAGCAGCCGGTGCCCATGACCTTTATCCGAGCACCTTACATCGTTTCGGTAGGTGATGGTGTCGATGTGCTTGCTCGTGTCGACGGCAATATAGTTGCAGCCAGACAAGGTAGGCAATTGGTCACTTCATTCCATCCGGAACTTAACGAGTCGGAGGCGATTCACCGCCTATTTCTCAGTCTGTGAGACGTTGCAGGTCAGCAAACTATACAAGAAAGCCTTTAGCACGTGTCGCCCTTACCGGCTATCTCACCTGCTAAGGGCTTCTTTTTCACCATTTCATCGGCTGCACTCTCTCCTATTATTTTCTAACGAAGACATACACTACAAATGGAATATATCGACATCAGAGGCGTAAGGGTCAACAACCTGAAGAATATCAGTCTTAAGATACCGCGCGACAAGTTTATTGTCCTTGCTGGAGTGAGTGGCTCGGGCAAAAGTTCCTTGGCTTTCGACACGCTCTATGCCGAGGGACAGCGTCGCTATGTAGAGTCGCTCTCCAGTTATGCCCGCCAGTTTCTGGGCCGCATGGGCAAACCCGAGTACGATTTTATCAAAGGATTGCCGCCGGCGATTGCCATCGAGCAGAAAGTGATAGCGCGCAATCCGCGCTCCACCGTCGGTACTTCCACGGAGATTTACGAGTATTTGCGACTGCTTTTTGCCCGTATTGGCAAGACCTACTCGCCTGTGAGTGGTCAAGAGGTGAAGAAGCATACCACCGAGGATATCCTGGCATGTGTTCGTCAATTTTCTGTCGGCACCAAGTTCATGATTCTGGCTCCATTTCATCTACCCGAAGGCCGAGCGCTGGCCAAACAGTTGGAGATGGTGCAGCAGGGAGGTTTCCAGCGTGTATGGTTGAATGGAGAGGCACGGCGTATCGATGATTTGCTGGGCGATATGGATACAACAACCGACAGCGGCCTTACTCCCGCACAATTGTCCATCATCATCGACCGCCTGAGTGTATCGGAGGAGCGTGACCAAGTGTCGCGCCTCCTCGACTCTGCCGAAACGGCCATGTACGAGGGCGACGGAAGTTGCCGTCTGCTTTTCCTTCCATCGATGCTTACCTACGAGTTTTCCACCCGTTTCGAAGCAGACGGCATACGGTTTGACGAGCCGAGTGACAACATGTTTTCCTTTAATTCGCCCCTTGGCGCTTGTCCCACCTGCGAAGGGTTCGGCAGTGTTATCGGTATCGACGAAAAACTGGTGATACCCAACACCACGCTCAGTGTCTACGAAGGTTGTGTGCAGTGTTGGCACGGGGAGAAGATGCGTATATGGCAAGATGAATTTTGCAAACGTGCGAAAGCCGACGATTTCCCCATTTTCACCCCCTATTACCAGCTCACCCAGCAGCAGAAAGACATGCTCTGGCACGGTCTGCCCTCCGATAAGCACCGCGACAGCAGCGAACAGGTAAGCATCGACGCCTTCTTCCAGATGGTGAAGGACAACCAATACAAGATACAGTACCGCGTGATGTTGAGCCGTTACCGTGGAAAGACACTCTGTCCCGACTGCCACGGAAGCCGATTGCGCAAGGAAGCATCGTGGGTGAAGATAGCCGGTCGAAGCATCACCGATCTGGTACAGATGCCCATCCTTAATCTGGCCCAATGGTTCAAAGATTTGGAACTGGACGAACATGACCGCGCTGTGGGCAAACGATTGCTGACCGAAATCAACAACCGGCTGCACTATCTCTGTCAGGTAGGACTGGGTTACCTCACCCTTAACCGCCAGTCCAATACCCTTTCGGGCGGTGAGTCGCAGCGTATCAATCTCACCACCGCCCTCGGCAGTTCGCTGGTAGGTTCGCTCTACATCCTCGACGAGCCCTCCATCGGTCTGCATAGCCGTGATACAGATCGGCTCATACAGGTGCTCAAAGACCTGCAGGCACTGGGCAACACTGTGATTGTGGTGGAGCACGACGAGGAGATGATGCGGGCTGCCGATTATCTGATAGATGTGGGTCCCGACGCAGGACGTTTGGGCGGCCAAATCGTCTTCGAGGGCGATCTCGATACACTCTCCCAAGCCACCGTGGCCACTCATCCACAGTCGTACACCGTGCGCTATCTCACAGGAGTCGACACCATTCCCACCCCACTGTCACGCCGTGCATGGAACCTTGCCATCAGGCTGCGAGGGGCAAGGAAGAACAACCTTCGGGGTATCGATGTCGAATTTCCTCTCAATGTCATGACCGTAGTCACCGGTGTGAGCGGGTCAGGTAAGAGTTCGCTGGTCAAGGGAATCCTCTACCCTGCCCTCAAGCGCCATCTTGACGAGGTGGCCGAGTTGCCCGGAGAGTATTTATCTTTGGAAGGTGATTGGGAGCAGGTAAAACATGTGGAGTTTGTAGACCAGAATCCCATCGGCAAGTCTACCCGCTCCAATCCTGCCACCTACGTCAAGGCTTACGATGCCATCCGTCAGCTCTTTGCCGAGCAGCCTCTGTCGCGGCAGATGGGCTTCACGGCCCAGCATTTCTCGTTCAATGCCGACGGTGGACGATGTGAAGAGTGCAAGGGTGCCGGTGTCATCAATGTCGAGATGCAGTTTATGGCCGACCTTGTACTGGAGTGTGAGGCTTGTCACGGCAAACGGTTCAAGAAAGATATTCTCGACGTGCGTTTCCACGACCGCAACATCTACGACGTACTCTGCATGACGGTCTCAGAGGCCATCGAGTTTTTCGGCAAATACGGGCAGACGACCATTGTGTCACGCCTCAAGCCGCTTGAAGATGTGGGGTTAGGCTATATCAAGCTCGGCCAAAACTCTTCAACGCTCTCCGGCGGTGAAAACCAGCGTGTCAAGTTGGCTTACTTCATCGGTCAGGAGCGCGTGGAACCGTCGCTTTTCATTTTCGACGAACCTACCACCGGACTCCATTTCCATGATATCCAACGCCTGCTTACTGCTTTTGACGCGCTGATAGCCCGTGGCCATACCATCTTGGTGATAGAGCACAACATGGAGGTGATCAAGTGTGCCGACTGGGTAATCGATCTGGGTCCCGAAGGTGGCGACAAGGGTGGCAATCTGGTGTTTGCTGGCAAACCGGAAGATCTGGCCCAATGCAAGGCCAGCGTCACGGGACAGTTCCTTGCTTCCAAACTCTGATGCTGCCATGTCCGATACGCTATCCATCCTCATACCCGTCTACAACTGTTCGGCGCTGGCGCTTGTCCAATCGCTGGTTCGGCAAGCCGGACTGCGCCGACTGCGGGCATGGGAGATTGTGGTAGCCGACGATGCCTCTACCGATGCACGTACCATTGCCGATAACCAGTCGGTCGGCACCCTACCCTGTTGCCGCTACGTGCGCCTACCGCACAATGTGGGTCGGGCTGCCATTCGCAACTATCTTGCACGTACGGCAACATATACTCGTCTGCTCTTCATAGATGGAGATATGAGCGTGGTTTCCGCCCATTTCATCGATGATTACTTAGACTACGATGTACCCGTAATCTATGGTGGCTACACCATCGTGGGGCATCATCCCCACAACTTGCGCTATCACTATGAGCAAGCCGCTGCCCTCCATCATCAGGCCCACTGCCGCGCCATCCATCCCTATCTCGATTTCCATACTTCCAATTATGCCATCTTCCGCGACATCGCCCTGCGACATCCCATCGACGAAAGCTATCAAGGCTACGGTTACGAGGATGTGGCGTATGGTGCCCAGTTGCAACGGACTGGCATTGTCATTAGCCACATCAACAATCCTGTGGGCTTTTATGATTTTGAGTCAAACGAAGCTTTCCTGGCCAAGACCGAAGAGAGCCTTCGCACACTGATGCTTCACGCCGACGAACTGGCCAATCATTCCCGCATGCTTGCAGCCCGGCATCGCCTGTGCCGTCTGGGTCTCCATCTACCCCTGCGTTGGGTTTACCGTTTGATGGGCAGCAGATGGCGCGCCCATCTTGTCAATCATCCTTGGCTATGGAGCTTCAAACTCTACAAGTTGGCTTTTTTCCTCTCGCTAAGCGCGCCAAAGGTAAAGGGTTAAGAGAATGACAGGATGAGGGCAAGATAGTTTGTCTTTCTGATGCTTTTCTTCCCCATCCCGCAAATGGAATACGGTCTACTTGCGGGATGGGGAAGAACTATGGTTTAGAAGTTCCACAACAGTTGTATTCCCATCTGGAAAGGTGCGCCTTGTTGGGCAAAACGCAGCGCCTCGCCAGTGGCAGCGCTCTCTATGGCAAACGTATTGTAGCGGGTGGAGGTGAGATTCTCACCCCATAGCGTGGCCGTGAGTTGGCGGCCCAACTGGGCTGAAACCCTTGCACCCACAACCGCATAGAGGGGCTGGGCGAAGGTTTCAGCGGCATCCCATGTAGTGGATCCTGCTGCCTGCAGGTGAGCCCCTACCGTGATGCTCGGGCACCATGACGAGGGCAGGTCTATGCGATAGTCGGCTGTGGCCGACATCGTGTGGCGTGGTACGTAGGGTACACGGTGGCCTCGATAGTGGATGGCGGTGTTGCCAGAGGTGGTGGAGAGGCTGTCGGTATAATCGCGGAAAGTGGCATGGGTGTAGCCGTAGGTGGCCGACCAAGCCAACCGGTTATCAAGCACTTGGCCGCGTAGCGTGGCCTCGAAACCCAGACTGCGACTGCGCCCAGCGTTGACCATCATACGCCCAAAGCCGTAAGTTCCGGCCATGACAGAGAGCTGCTGGCCATTGACCGTGGTGTGATAGGCTGCCACATCGAGTGTCAACGCACGGTCGAAGAGATAGAGATGGCTTCCCAGCTCGATATTCCATGTAGTTTCGGGCGCGTAGGAAATGGTGTTGCGTATACGGTCGTAGTCGGCATCGGTGTGCGGGATGTCATAGTCGCCACGTTGGGAGGAGTTTTGGCTCAGTTCGGTGCGCAGGATATCGGAAAACATCTGGTGGTTGAATCCACCGGCGCGGTATCCCTTGGCCAACGACACGTACAAGTTGGAACCGTTTGCTGCTGTCTGCCAAACCAGACCCACTTTGGGTAACAGTTGGCGATAGCTGTCGCGACATTTGCCGTTGAGCACAGAGGTAAGCACAGTGCTTGCCTGCTGCCCCATTACATTCACGTCTACCTGCATAAGCGATGCGGTGTGGTAACGAAGCGACACCCGGCTGTAATCGAAACGAAGGCCGAGGGTGGCGGTAAGTCTCGGAGTGAGTTGGAGCGCTGTTTGGTGGTAGGCTGCCAGGTTTAATAGAGGTGTGCGAAATGTACCGGGAATAGTGGACAAGTCTGCTGTCACGGCAACGCCGCCCGCCCGCTCGATGGTTTGTGCGGCCATGCGCGCAGCCTGCTCTTCGGACATGCCCTGCATGACAAATCGGGCTGTCATGCTTTGCAACATCGCCCTGTACATGGCGGTCTGTATGCCATTACCGATGGTATGGTCTATCTCTTGGTCAAAATGCACGGGGGCTTCGGCGCGACTCCACTGGTGTGCGGCAAAGGTGCCAAAGGTCCAGTACCACGTACGGTCGCCTCTCCACTGCTTGCTGCCTCGTACCACCATCTCGTGCGTGAGCGCGGTTTGCTGCTGCCACTCTTCCATGCGCATATAGTCGGGTGCCATGTAGTCTATATCCATGTGCATGTAGTCGCGCAGATACTGGTAAGAGGTGGTGGAGGTGAAGGTTCCCCATGTGCCGAGCATACGGGTGAGCGTAAGGCCTGCATTGACCATGCTGCGGCGGTACAGGTTGGTGGTGCCGGTGGCCGGGGCTTCGGCCGTTCCCTCCTCGTTCAGCAGTCCATACGGAAAGGCATGCTGGTTTACATACTGATAATCCACGATGGCATCGAGCGTGAACTTGCTGTCGGGCTGCCATAGCCAGCGCATGCGTCCGCCCGCTTCGTTGCTGTCGTCCGCATGTTGGCCGTTGGTGACATTGCGCAGATAACCGTGGGTGCCGTTATAGAATCCACCCACCCAGCAGGCGAGTTTGTCGAACAGTTTGGCGGCATGGCTTGCCTCTATACTGCGCAACGCATGCGAGCCGCCTCCTATGTCGATGCGCGTGCCTTGTGCATGCATGGGGTTAGCCGTGTACATACGTACCAGACCGCCTTCGGTGTTGATACCGTACAGGGTGCCTTGCGGGCCACGCAAGATGTCTACACGCTCCAGACCGTAGCTGTGATGGTTTTGGGCACTACGGCTCATCAGAGGGATTTGGTCCAGGTATACGCCCACGGCAGGGCTTCCGCTTCTCGCTCCCACTCCCCTTACGTACATACTGCTCGTATAGCGCGCTCCGTACTGGGGCACAACAAACGAGGGAACGTATGCCGCAAGCGAACGGAGGTCTGTGGCACCGACTCCACGGAGGTCGGCAGCAGAAAACATATTGCTGCCAACGGCCTGACGGCGAAGAAGAAACGACTCTTTGGGCTGCGACACGACGATGATTTCATCGAGGTCTATCACACGGGATGTGTCGGCAATCCCTGCCACGTCAACCGGCAATTTGTCGGCATACGCGGTAGAGGTTACCATTGCAAGCGTTATCAATAGATGCTTTACTGTCATAATCTATACAGATGTGTTGTTTATGACTGCAAAGATACTACGAATGTTTGGGTTATGAAATCCTTATTTATGAGGAAAAATGGCACATCTATCCGTTCAGAGTGCCACAGTTGGGACAACGCCCCTTGTGTCTGAGCGGCGTTCCGCATTGCCCACAGGTATAGCGCAATCGGCTTCTCACGAAGTATCGGTGCAGGGCATAGTAGATATAGGCGCACAAAAAGAGATAACCGATATAATATAAGGTGGTGATGCTGAACACAATGTAATTGACCGCGCAAACAGCGGCAAGTCCGCACAGGTAAGTATAGGCATCGCCTATCGGCAACAGCCTACGCACGTCGTCCAAGGCCGCAATGCCCACAATGAGCATCGCCCATACAGAGATGAGGAATACCGACAGGATGGGAGGCACATCAAAGGGATTGAGCGTAGGATTGTAATAGAAATGGCGCCATACCTCAGGAGCAAACGTTTGGATGCTGGCATAGAAGGTGGCCGATGCCGCCACGATGAGCGCAAGCAGGGTTGGATAAAACGAACCGATATCCCGAAAGTGTACAATGGGGGCATCCATGCGCATCAACTTGCGCATGATGTAAGCAACGGTTATGATGCTGATGAAGATGAGGAAGATGAGCAAGTGGGTATCAGAAAATGTGGAGATAAACTCAGAGATCGGATCGTCCGGAACCACTGCCGGCAGCAGGGAAGATTCCCTCGCCCAGCCAAATCGTTGCATCTCGTTGGCCACTTGTACCCAAACCGAGTCGACAGGGTCGCGGCCAAGGATGCGGATGTCGGCCACAACCAGATGTTCACCCTTGTAAACAGCGAAGGAGTCGGTCGGCATCGCGCTGACAAGTTCTTCAGGTTGCTGCATCAGGAGCACTAACGAGTCGGCCTTGACCGAGAAGTTGAAGTTGATGGCGTAATGGTGGGTGGTGAAGAAGGATAGCGTATCGTCTTGAGGCACTTCGGCAGTCGGCTGCATACCAATAGCATGGCGGGGCTGATGGTAGCACGCCGTGCAAGCCAACACCATGAGGCTCACAAGCATCAAACGTAGTATCTGATTAGTCTTCTGCATAGATATTCATCTGACATTCATCACACATAAAGCGCAGTGTAAACCGCCTTCCGTCGGCGATACGCAGCGAGAGTGGCTCCCGCCATTGGGGTTGCTTGCCTCCGCGGCGCACACAGTAGCCCAACGCATAGCGCAGACAGTGCCTGCACTGCATGATCAGGCCCTTCGGTCGGGGTGACAATTCAAAAGCATCTTCCCTATGGCGCAGTCCAGCCACCCCATAGAAATCATTTGCCCAACTGTTGGCAATATTAAATAGATAGGGATACTGCACATACTCGCGCTGCCATCCTTGTGGCACGGGCATCGGCTGCATCGGTCCTGATTGGGGGTGCACCGTATCCGTGGAGAGGCTGTCGAGCTTTGCCACCAAGTCGCGACGCATACGCGAGAGAAGACTTGAGGGGATGAAATAGCGGTCAGCATCATCCTCTATCGTTACCTTGTCGCAGACATAGAGGGTGTTGCCCATCTTTGAAAGTTGTGCCACGATATTGTCGTACTGATCGTTACGTGCGGGTTGATGCTCAAACTCTACTTCACACGACACGCCTGCTGCTGACAATCGAAATCCTGAATCCGTCAGTCCCAACGTCATGGTCAGCGGAATACGCCGATCGGCAGTGGGAGCAGCCAAAATCTTGTCAAATGCCACGTCATTGTTGCGGTACAATGCCATTCCTGAGCGTAAATTGGCAGGCAGATGTTGGGGGAACAGTCGGTTGCCCTCGACACGATTGACACGGAAACCCTCGAGTTCACGAGCTTTGTTGATGAAACAGAGGCCATCACCGTTGGCAAACTCGGCTATGCCCGCCACGGTAAACGACTTGCCGCGAATCTCCTTTACCTTTCCTACATACTCTCCCATCGCTTTGGGCGTGTCGAAGCAAGCAATATCCGGTTGGCGACCCTTCAGAAAATAGTGTGTATATCCTCTGTTGAACGTTTTGTTGAGATTGGGTGAGAATGAATAACTTACACTCCCGCGAGAAGCTCGTACAAACTCCTTGGGACGGCGACGAATCAGTTCGTCGAGGCGTTGGGAGTAAGCCGCCACCACATTCTTAACATAGGAGATATCCTTGAGCCTCCCCTCTATCTTAAAAGAGCACGCCCCGGCATCGGCCAGCGCCTCCAAAGCATCTATCTGGCACAAATCTTTGAGTGAGAGAAGATGGCGTTGGTGTACTATCTCCTTACCATCAGCATCGAGCAAGTCGAACTTCAGTCTGCAAAACTGTGCACATTCGCCTCGGTTTGCACTACGATTGAAACAATGCTGCGATGCATAGCAAACTCCAGAATAACTGACACACAAGGCTCCATGCACAAACACCTCAAGTTCTACATCAGGTACAGCCTTGTGTATATCCTGAATCTCCTCTAACGACAGTTCCCTTGCCAACACTACCCTGTTGAAGCCCATCTGCTGAAGCCATTTCACCTTTTCGGGCGATCTGACATCGCATTGGGTAGAGGCATGCAGCGGCATCTGTGCATGCGTGGCCACCCCCATATCCTGCACCAGCAGCGCATCCGCTCCTGCTTCCTGCAACTGGCTGATGAGCGATAGCGTATCAGCCTTCTCGTGCTCATACACAATGGTGTTGACAGTTACATACACTTTGGCTTCGAATCTGTGTGCATAGTCACACAAAGCCTTGATATCTGCCACGCTATTCCCCACAGCAGCCCTTGCACCATAGCGTGACGCACCTATGTACACGGCATCTGCGCCGTGGTCAATGGCGGCCATTCCACATGCCAAATCACGGGCAGGGGCAAGCAATTCGAGTCTTCTCATCTGATGTCGTTAATGTCGTAGGGGGTTTCCTGATATACGTAATAGTCTATCCAGTTGCTGTAAAACAGGTTGGCGGCCGATCGCCACGTCACCATTGGGGGCTGTGCGGGGTCATCGTGGCGGTAATAGTGCTCGGGCATTTCCACATCATCACGTTTGCCCAAATCTCGGCGGTATTCCATATCGAGTGTGTTGGGCGCGTACTCCAGATGACCAAGGATATAAAACTCACGACCTTCACGAGAGGTAACAATGCACACGCCGGCTTCAGGCGATTCGGCAATAATTTCCAGTTCAGGAACTTTTTCCAAATCACAGCGCCGCACTTCCGTATGCCTACTGTGCGGCATCATAAACACATCGTCAAACCCACGGAAGATGGGGAGTCGCTCATTGATGGGATGGGTCTCAAATATTCCAAACTTTTTCTTTTCCAGCAGGTGCTTGGGTATCTGATAGAAATGGTAGAGGGCAGCCATAGCTCCCCAACACAGATAGAGCGTGCTCTGCACATGCGTCCTGGCCCAATCAAAGATTTCATTGATTTCTCTCCAATAGTCTACATTCTCATAAGGAACTGTTTCTACCGGCGCGCCCGTTACGATCATGCCATCAAACTTCTGCTTCATCAGTTCTTGCGAGTCCTTGTAGAATAGCATCATGTGCTCCACAGGCGTGTTTTTGGGCGTGTGGCTCTTGAGTTTCATGAAGTTGATCTCCATTTGGAGCGGCGTATTCGACAACAGCCGCACCAAATCGGTCTCGGTGGTAATCTTGAGAGGCATCAGATTGAGTATCACGATGCGAAGCGGACGTATCTGCTGACTGTGTGCACGCGTTTCATCCATTACGAAGATGTTTTCTTGCTTCAACAGTTCTATGGCAGGAAGTCTGTCAGGTAGTCTTAGTGGCATGTGTAATAGCTATTATTCATTAAGAGGACTATCGCCTCCTTCTCTTTACTTTTGCAAAGATAACAAATTTACTTGAAACAAAGAAAAGTTTTGTAAAGGTAAAACAGCTTTCTTAAAGGTAAAACGGTAAAAAGGCTTTTTACCTTTACAAAGCCTTTTTACCTTTATAAATTACCAGAGCTCCAGACGGTCAGCCTTGGGCACAAACAGCTTGTCGCCCTCTTTCACTCCGAAAGCCTCATACCATGCGTCAACATGGGGGAGTGCACCGTTCACGCGCCACTCACCCAGTGAGTGCGGGTCGCGCTTCACACGGTTACGGATTTCCTGTTCGGTGATGTTCTGTCCCCAGACACCGGCGTATGCGATAAAGAAACGCTGGTCGGCTGTAAAACCATCCTTCACCTTCAGCGACTTGTCTGCGGTAGCGTGCTTGAATGCGTTAAACGACACCTGCAGACCTCCGTGGTCAGCCAAGTTCTCGCCCAGCGTGAAACGACCGTTGGCATTGAGGTCGGGCAACACCTTGATATTATCGAAGAAAGCGGCACACAAGTCGGCACGTTTCTTGAATCCCTCTGCATCCGATGCCGTCCACCAGTCCTTCAGGTTGCCCTCGTCATCATACTGGCGGCCTTGGTCGTCGAAACCGTGGGTCATCTCATGACCGATAACCACACCGATGGCACCGTAGTTGAAAGCCTCGTCAGCCTTCGGGTCAAAGAACGGATACTGCAGGATGCCTGCCGGGAAGCAGATCTCGTTGGTTGTCGGGTTGTAGTAGGCATTCACCGTCTGCGGGTTCATGTACCACTCGTCACGGTCCACCGGCTTACCAGCCTTCTCAGCAATGTGCTTGTCGTGGGCAAACTTGCGGCAAGCCATCACATTCTCATAGTAGCTCTTAGAGGGGTCGATGGTCAGGCTTGAGTAGTCCGTCCACTTGTTGGGATAGCCTATCTTCACATAAAACTTGTCCAACTTCTTGTGCGCGTTGGCCTTGGTCTCCGCACTCATCCATGTCTGTGCGTCGATACGCTCACCCAGTGAGAGCTGGAGATTGCGAACCAGCTGCTCCATCATCTTCTTGGAACTCTCAGGGAAGTAACGTTCTGTGTACATCTTGCCGAGCGCCTCGCCCATCTGTGCCTCCACCTGACTGGTGGCACGCTTCCAGAGTGGGTAATCTTCCTTGCGGCCGCTCATGGTCTTGCCGAAGAAGTCGAAGTTGGCCTCACGGATTTCATCGGTCAGATAACCGGTCGAGTTCTGAATGACGTCCCACTCCATGAGTGCCTTTACCTCGTCCACGGTCTGCAATGACGTGATTTTGTCGAGACCGGCCATAAACTGCGGCTGACCCACCACCAGCGTCTCGATGTACTCCGTCTTCACACCCTCTGCATTGGCCAGCGCCTCAAGCGGAATGTTGGGATATTGCTCGGCAAACTCTTTCAGGGTCATCTTGTTATAGTTGGCCTGCGGATCACGCAGCTCTGTCATGCTCTTCGACACCAATGCCAGCAGTGTCTCCTGACGGAACACTGCCTCTGCCTTGGCTTTGGCCGCGGTTTCGCTGAATCCGTAGAGTCCAAACATACGGGCGATGTGCTGTTTGTAGGCATTACGGATGGCCACAGTGGCAGCATCGTTGTTCAGATAATAGTCTTTCTGTCCCAGTGTGAGTCCACCCTGCGTCAGATTGAGGATATTCATGGTCACATTCTTTTCGTCGGCACCGAAGTAAGAGCCAAACTGGATACCATAACCCTGATCGGCATATTTCAGTTGCAGGCGGCGGACATCGGCCAACGTGCTTGCACCCTCAATCTCGTCGAGTACTGGTTTTACCGGTGCGATACCCTCGCTGTTGCGGCGATCCACATCCAGCGCCAGTTTGTAGAAGTCAGACAGTTTGCGCTCTATGCTGCCCTCCTTGTACGACTTCTTTTGCAAGTCAGACAGGATGGTGTTGATGCGCTTGTTGTTGTCTTCCTGCAGCTGGTCGAAACTGCCGAATCGGCTATAGGCTGCAGGCAGCGGATTGTTTTTCTGCCAGCCGCCGGTGGCAAACTGATAGAAATCGTCGGCAGGTTTGGTGGTCTTGTCCAGATTAGACATGACCAGCCCCGATTTGTTTTGTCCCATGCCCATCATTGGAGCCGACGCCATGAGAACCATCGGTAAGATTTGCTTCATTTTCATTGTTGTGTTATTTGATCATACATTTTTATAAAGGGTTTAGGCAACGAAGGCATGCCTCTTGCCCCCACCCTCTTTCTGTTTCTTTAGGCTTCGCTATTGAGTTGTTCCAACGCTTCCGACAGTTCCATCCACTGCTCGTTGGCTTTGTCGAGCGCCTGACGGGTGGAGGTATATTCGGTCACCAGTTCCATGTTGGCCGCATGCTCCGGCTGCATAAACAGTTCGTCCAGCTCTTTCAGCCGCGCCTCCATCCGAGCTATCTCCCGCTCACAGTCGTCCACGGCACGCTGAGCCTTCTTCACCTTCTTCTGCTGTTCCTTGCGCTCCAGATACGAGAGCTTCTGCTCAGACGGTTCCTGCTTGACCTCTGCCTGCACGGTAGGCTGCTGCTGTGCGGCCAAAGCCTCGTGTATAGAGTCGGCATTGTGGGCACGCAGATAGTCGTAGATGCCACCGATGTGCTCCCGCACACGCCCCTGACCGAACTCGTACACCTTGGTCACCAGTCCGTCCAAGAACTCGCGGTCGTGACTCACGATGATGGCCGTGCCGTCAAAGGCCCGGATTGCTTCTTTCAGCACATCCTTCGAGGGCATGTCGAGGTGGTTGGTGGGCTCGTCCAGGATGAGCAGGTTGACCGGTTCCAACAGCAGGCGTATCATGGCCAGACGGCTCCGCTCTCCGCCACTCAGCACTTTCACCTTTTTCTCCGATGTCTCGCCGCCAAACATGAATGCGCCCAGCAGGTCGTTGATACGCAGGCGCATATCGCCCGTTGCCACCCGGTCTATGGTATCGTAGATGGTCAGTTCCTCGTCCAACAGTTGCGCTTGGTTTTGGGCAAAATAGCCTATCTGCACATTATGCCCCACCTTGAGGTCTCCCGTGAAGGGAATCTCGCCCATGATACACTTGACCAACGTAGATTTTCCCTCGCCGTTCTTTCCTACAAACGCCACCTTCTCGCCGCGGCGGATGGTGAGGTCGACACCGTCAAACACGGTATGCTCGCCGTATGCCTTGCCCACCTGTTCACAGATGACGGGGAAATCTCCGCTGCGCAGACAGGGCGGGAACTTGAGGTGCATGGCCGAGTTGTCGACCTCGTCCACCTCGATAGGCACGATTTTGGCCAACTGCTTGATACGGCTCTGCACCTGCACGGCCTTGGTGGGCTTGTAGCGGAACCGCTCGATGAAGTCCTTGATATCGGCTATCTCCTTCTGCTGGTTCTCATAGGCACGCAACTGCTGCTCACGCCGCTCGGCGCGCAGAGTCACATACTGGTCATACTTCACCCGGTAGTCTTCCACATGGCCGCAGGTGATTTCGAGCGTGCGGTTAGTGACATTGTTGATAAAGGCACGGTCATGGCTTACCAGAACCACCGCCTTGGCCGACTGGGCAAGAAACTGCTCCAGCCATTGGATGCTCTCAATGTCCAGATGGTTGGTAGGCTCGTCGAGCAGGAGCACATCGGGCTGCTGCAACAGAATCTTCGCCAGTTCGATACGCATACGCCACCCGCCCGAAAACTCGCGCGTGGGACGGTCGAAGTCGGTACGGCTGAAGCCCAAGCCCACCAAGGTGCGCTCCAAGGCTGCCTCGTAGTTGTCGCCGCCCAGCATCAGATAGCGATCGTGCTCTAAGGTGAATTTTTCCACCAGTTGGGCATACGCCTCCGATTCGTAATCGGTGCGCGAAGCCATTTCCTGCTGCATGCGCTCTATGCGCTCCTTCATGCGGGTGGTCTGCACAAACGCCTTGCGTGCCTCCTCGGCCACAGTGGTGTCGTCTGCCAGTTTCATCACCTGCGGCAGATAGCCGATGGTGGTATCGTTTGGGATGGCCACCGTGCCGCCTGTAGGCTGCTGCTGGCCACAGAGTATCTTGAGCATCGTAGATTTTCCGGCACCATTCTTACCCACCAAGGCGATGCGGTCGCGGTCGTTGATCACGAAACTCACATCCTGAAACAAGGGCTTGGCACTGAATTCTACGCTGAGATGTTCAACTGAAATCATTGTTCCTAAATTATCGAATGTGCAAAGTTACAACATTTTCCCCAATCTGCCGCTCGCTCAATCCTTAAAATAGTTTTAATTGCTGAATATAGCGACTGTGGCTTGCCTTTTTGCGGCTTGCATCCTATAGGTTTCATGGTCTTTATGGGGGCTTGTTCCCTCACCCTATCCCTTGCTCTCACTGTTTTGCCCTCACCCTATCCCATGCCCTCCGTCGCCTATCACAGATAGACTCCCCTCATAGAGGCCGGAGACACTTTGGGTGTCTCCTATGCAGCGCATACCTCCATTCGCCCACGGGGCGAGGGAACTCCTGCTACATCTAATGATAGTGAAAAACTGACAGAAAGGAGGTCTGCGACTCCCTCGCCCATCGGGAGAGGGACGGGGTGAGGGCAAAACAGCGAGGGCAAGACAGCGAGAACAAGGAATAGGGTGAGGGCACAAAACCGACTCGTAGACGGCACTTCGACATTCCCTTCATGGCATTTATGGACCGTATACCAATTGCGATACGGGCGTATTCCAACTGCCGTACGAGCGTATTCCAATTGCGATACGCCCGTACGCCAATTGCGATACGGTCACAAAATGTGGTCTATGGGCTTACCAAACGGGGTAACAATTCTCGGCTGTGGTGACGACACGCAGGTGGTAGCCGCCACCCTCGTAGGTCACCTGCATCAGGCGGCGCGGGTCGGTATCGGCATGGTTCAACGACAGCGCCACATGCCCCATCGTGCGCCGCAGATTCATTTCCACACAGGGATGCACCTTCACCCCGTGGTGTTCCACCACCATCATGTCGATGCCCAAGGGGCCTGTATAGCGACCCACCAACTGGTCGGAGAGCAGTTGGGTAAGGTCGGCGATGGCCTGCTCCACCACCTCGAAGGCTATGTATTGGCCGATGATTTCGGCCTTTTCGCGCTCCGAGGCCATGATGTTGCCCGCATACGCGCCATTGACTGCCTTGAAGACCGACAGGCCACAGTAGCGTACGCCGTCGGCCGCAACTTCAAACTCTGCGGCGAAGTCCTTGATTTTGTGGTAATAAGGCTCGCACATCACCCCACCCTGCCGTGCGATGACATTGCGTGTCCAGCCTTCTTGGTGCGGGGTGATACCATCCACATATCGGAGTCCACGGCCGCTGCTGCTCCAAGGAGCCTTGAGCACATAGGGTGCCCCACCCTGAGGCAGTTGGCTGGTGTGGGTCAGGTATTGCGCCTCGCCCACACGGTCGGCATGCCCCTCGGTAAGGGTTGCCAGCAGATGGGTGGCTGCCCAACAGCGATGGCTCATGGCACGGATATCGGCCAGACGGCCCTCGTCGGGCAACAGTGCGGGTGCAAGACCGGCATCGGTGAGCTGTCGGCACAGCGCACGGTCCCACCCCCAAGGCGACACGGTGATGCCCTCGGGCATGGCAGGCAGGTCGGCAAGGGTGACAAACAGCACATCGTGGGCATAAGCACGCAAGTGGCGTACCCGCTCCAAGGCCGCCTCTACATCGTGTACCAGCACCAGATCGCCGTCTTCAGCCCAGAGGGCAGGCAAGAAGCCCATGTCGGCCCGCATCTCGCGCCCAGCATGGGGCGCTACAAACTTGTCTTGGTTGGTGGCGAGGGCAATGTCGTGCTCGGGATTGAAGATATGTAGTTGCATGTAATGTCTAATCGCTTGGTTTAAGGCGCAAAATTACAAAGAATTATCACGACGGGTGCGTATTGATGTACAAAAAAACTAAAAAACGAAACTTTTTGTAAACTTGACTTTGCAATCACGAAAATATATATTATCTTTGCAAGGAGATAGACTGCCCTTACGCCCGTAGGGCATGCGTTTCGGCGCAGGGTAAGTTATGTCCGTACACTAAGCTTAACACCTACATACAGATATGGAGGAAGCCTTTTTCCGAACACATACCTACTTGGTAGAACACACTAATGCCCCTGTCCGTCGGTATCTAATGGACGAGATAGACTGGAACGACCGCTTGATTGGTATCAAGGGCACACGTGGCGTTGGAAAGACCACCTTTTTGCTACAATATGCCCGCGAGATGTTTGGGGCGCACGACCGCAGCTGCCTGTATGTCAACATGAACAACTTCTTCTTCCAAGGAATGGGCATTACCGAGTTTGCCGAGGACTTTGTCAACAACGGTGGACGTGTGCTGCTCATCGACCAGGTGTTTAAGCAACCCGACTGGAGTAAGGAGCTCCGTCGCTGCTACGACCGTTTCCCCGATCTGAAGATTGTGTTTACCGGTTCGAGCGTCATGCGCCTCAAAGAGGAGAATCCGGAGCTCAACGGTATCGTCAAAAGCTACAACCTGCGCGGATTCTCTTTCCGCGAGTACATCAATCTCCAGACAGGCAACGCTTTTCGCCCCTATACGCTCGACGAGATTCTCCACGACCATGAGCATATCATCAAACAGATACTTCCCAAGGCGAGTCCTACCCAGCACTTTCATGATTACATCCATCATGGCTTCTACCCCTTCTTCTTGGAGCACCGCAACTTCTCCGAGAACCTGCTGAAGACCATGAACATGATGACCGAGGTGGATATCCTGCTTATCAAGCAGATAGAACTGAAATATCTTACCAAGATCAAGAAGCTGTTTTACCTGCTCGCAGTGGATGGCCCCAAGGCACCCAATATCAGCAATCTGGCGGACGAGATACAGACCAGTCGCGCTACAGTGATGAACTACATCAAGTATCTGGCCGATGCCCGACTGATCAACATCATCTACCCAGTGGGAGAGGAATTTCCGAAGAAGCCGGCGAAAGTGATGATGCACAACAGCAACCTGATGTACGCCATCTACCCCATCGTGACCCACGACCAGGAGCTGATGGAGACTTTCTTTGTCAACTCGCTGTGGAAAGACCATCTGGTCAATCAGGCCAACAAGGAGCATTGTTTCATGGTCGACGGCAACCTGAAGTTTAGGGTGTGCGATGCCAAGAGCGAGCACAAGATACGCTACGCGCCCGACACGCTCTACGCCCGTTATCATACAGAGGTGGGCAAGGACAACCAGATACCGCTCTGGCTATTTGGGTTCCTCTATTAATAGATAAGGTGATTCACAATTCATAATTCTTAATGGATAAATCATAACGAGAAAAAAGATACAACAAACATTCATTTTAACAAATTAGAAAAATGGCAAAAGAAAAGAAGTTTATCACTTGTGATGGTAACACCGCTGCCGCTCATGTGAGCTACATGTTTACCGAAGTAGCAGCCATCTACCCCATCACTCCGTCGTCTCCGATGGCAGAGCATGTGGACGAGTGGGCTGCCAAGGGTCGTAAGAACCTGTTTGGCCAGACCGTTTCTATCCAGGAAATGGAGTCTGAGGCTGGTGCAGCCGGTGCAGTACATGGTTCGCTGCAGGCTGGTGCACTCACCACTACGTTTACTGCATCGCAGGGTCTGCTGCTGATGATCCCCAATATGTACAAGATTGCAGGCGAGTTGCTGCCTTGCGTGTTCGACGTTTCTGCCCGCACCTTGGCCTCTCACTCTCTGTGTATCTTCGGTGACCATCAGGACGTAATGGCTTGCCGCCAGACTGGTTTCGCCATGTTCTGCTCGGGTTCTGTACAGGAGGTAATGGACCTTACGGCTGTTCCCCATCTGGCAACCCTGAAGACCAGCGTGCCTTTCATCAACTATTTCGACGGTTTCCGTACTTCTCACGAGTATCACAAGATTGAGGTCATCGACCAGGACGAGGTTGCCAAGCTGCTCGACCCCGCCGATGTAAAGCGCTTCCGCGACCGTGCGCTCTCTCCCGAGCGTCCTGTAACCCGCGGTACCGCCGAGAATCCTGAGACTTTCTTCACACACCGTGAGGCTTGCAACAACTACTACGATGCCATCCCCGAGGTGGTTGAGGGCTATCTCAACCAGATTTCAGAGATTACAGGCCGCGAGTATCACCTCTTCAACTACTACGGTGCAGAGGATGCAGAGAATGTCATCATCCTGATGGGTTCTGCCACAGAGGCTGCCCGTGAGGCCATCGACTACCTGAACAAGCAGGGCAAGAAGGTGGGTATGGTGGCTGTACACCTCTACCGTCCGTTTGCTGTAGACTATCTGAAGAAGGCGCTGCCCGCTACCGTGAAGCGTATTGCCGTACTCGACCGTACCAAGGAGCCGGGTGCAGAGGGCGAACCGCTGTATCTCGACGTGAAGTCTGCTCTCTACGACGACGAGCGCAAGCCGCTGATCGTGGGTGGCCGTTACGGTCTGGGTTCAAGCGACACCACACCTGCCAAGATTGTGGCTGTATTCAAGAACCTCGAGTTGCCCGAGCCCAAGAACCACTTCACCGTGGGTATCGTAGACGACGTTACCTTTACCTCTCTGCCTGAGGAAGAGGAGATTCCGATGGGTGGCGACGACCTCTTCGAGGCCAAGTTCTACGGTCTGGGTGCCGATGGTACCGTGGGTGCCAACAAGAACTCGGTACAGATTATCGGTAACAACACCGACAAGTACTGCCAGGCTTATTTCTCATACGACTCTAAGAAGAGTGGTGGTTTCACCTGCTCTCACCTGCGCTTCGGCGACAGCCCCATCCACTCGGCTTATCAGGTCAACACGCCTAACTTTGTGGCTTGCCATGTCCAGGCTTACCTGCACATGTATGACGTGACACGCGGATTGCGCAAGAATGGTACATTCCTGCTCAACACCATCTTCGAGGGCGAGGAGTTGGTAAACTTCATCCCCAACAAGGTAAAGCGCTGTCTGGCCAAGAACAACATCAAGGTTTACTATATCAACGCTACCAAGATCGCTCAGGAGATTGGTCTGGGCAACCGTACCAATACCATCCTGCAGAGTGCGTTCTTCCGCATCACAGAGGTGATTCCTCTCGAACTGGCCATCGAGCAGATGAAGGCATTCATCGTGAAGTCTTATGGCAAGAAGGGTCAGGATGTGGTAGATCTCAACTACGCTGCTGTAGACCGCGGTGGTGAGTACAAGGAACTGGCCGTAGATCCCGCATGGGCAGAACTGGCTGATGAGGAAGGCAAGGCTGACGACGCTCCCGCATTCGTAACCGAACTGGTACGTCCTATCAATGCCCAGGCCGGCGACCTGCTCAAGGTTTCTGACTTTGTAAAGCATGACACCGTAGACGGTACATGGCAGAACGGCACTGCCGCTTTCGAGAAGCGTGGTGTGGAAGCCTTTGTTCCGGTATGGAATGTAGACAACTGTATCCAGTGTAACAAGTGTGCATTTGTATGTCCGCACGCTGCTATCCGTCCGTTTGTACTCACAGACGAGGAGTTGGCTGGCGTAGAGGGTCTGGCTACCCAGAATATCATTGCTCCCAAGGCAATGGCTGGCATGCACTTCCGCATTGAGACATCGGTTCTCGACTGTCTGGGTTGTGGTAACTGTGCCGATGTATGTCCGGGCAAGAAGGGCGAGAAGGCCCTCAAGATGGTTCCGTTCAATGTTGACGCTCCCGAGATGGTGAAGGAGGCAGAAAACTGGACTTACCTGACCAAGAACGTTACTTCTAAGCAGCACTTGGTAGACATCAAGCAGAGTCCGAAGAACTCTCAGTTTGCCCAGCCGCTCTTCGAGTTCTCTGGTGCTTGCTCGGGTTGTGGTGAGACTCCGTATGTGAAGCTCATCTCTCAGCTCTTTGGCGACCGTCAGATGATTGCCAACGCTACAGGTTGCTCTTCTATCTACTCTGCTTCTATCCCCTCTACTCCGTACACCACCAACGAGAAGGGTCAGGGTCCTGCTTTCGACAACTCTCTGTTTGAGGACTTCTGCGAGTTCGGTCTCGGTATGGCACTGGGTAACAAGAAGATGAAGGAGCGCATTGTGAAGTTGCTCAGCGAGATGATCGAGAGCGACAAGGCTTCTGACGAGTACAAGGAGGCAGCCAAGGAATGGATTGCCGCCAAGGACGACGCTGAAGGCTCTAAGGCTGCAGCTGCCAAACTGAAGCCGCTGATTGCCGAGAGCGCAGCCAAAGGGTGCCCTGTATGTCAGGAACTCCAGACGCTGGATCACTACCTCGTAAAGCGCAGCCAGTGGATCATCGGTGGCGACGGTGCTTCTTACGACATCGGCTACGGCGGTCTCGACCACGTTTTGGCTTCTGGCGAGGATGTAAACATTCTGGTACTCGATACCGAGGTTTACTCTAACACCGGTGGTCAGAGCTCTAAGTCTACACCGCTCGGCGCTATCGCACAGTTTGCTGCTCAGGGCAAGCGCATCCGCAAGAAGGATCTCGGTCTGATGCAGACCACTTACGGCTATGTATATGTAGCTCAGGTGGCTATGGGTGCAGACAACGCCCAGACACTGAAGGCTATCCGTGAGGCAGAGGCATATCCCGGTCCGTCACTCGTTATCGCTTACGCTCCGTGTATTAACCACGGTCTGAAGCGCAAGGGTGGCATGGGCAGAAGCCAGAACGAGGAGAAGCTGGCCGTTGAGTGTGGCTACTGGCATCTGTGGAGATACAACCCGCTGTTGGCAGACGAGGGCAAGAATCCGTTCACGCTCGACTCTAAGGAGCCGAACTGGGCTAACTTCCGCGACTTCCTGCTCGGTGAGGTTCGTTACCTCAGCGTACAGAAGGCTTATCCCAACGAGGCCGAGGAGCTCTTCGCTCAGGCTGAGCGTATGGCTAAGCTCCGCTATCGCAGCTATGTGCGCAAGACACAAGAAGACTGGAGCGAGATTATCTAATCTCTATTCTGTCCTATAACCCAATAAGGGGGTCTGCTTTCGTGGCAGGCCTCCTTGTTTTTTTGCCCCTTTAGCCCGGAGGGCTGTACCAAGAGTAACCGCAGGCAACGCCCGCGGACAGCAACAATCACCTACTCCTATTTGCCTGGAAGGCAATACTTCTTTCATGCATCATGTACAGCCTTCCAGGCTATCGCTGCGGATGCCGCTGCCTAACCGAGGGCGTTGCCCCCGGTTACTCATAGTATAGCCCTACGGGCTGTTGCAAGCTAACATTTATGTTGGGAAATGGTGCCCTCACCCCAGCGCATCCTGAAACAGCGATACGAGTACATTTTTAACATTTATAACAATGGCAGGCAACGGAGCTATTAGCGGCAACTGCAGGGCGTAATGGGCATGGTTAGAGAGGCTAATTGGGACAGTTGTGAGGATCAAAGAAGCCTATGAGAACAAAGAAACACAAATTTAACAACCCAAGCCCATAATTATACCCCAAAAACCTTGGCATTGTCAAAGATTCACACTATCTTTGCAGAAAAATAGGCGGCACCTTAGCCATTAGAGCAAGCTCTCTGTTGCGCTCGGCTTCCACTTATATCAAAAGAATTATTAACTAAAACTATAACAATATGAGGAAATTTTTACGCTTTTCATTAGTAATGTTGTTGCTTACAGTATGTAACACTTTGTATGCAACAGAAGCCATAGTTGAATTCACAGAGTTAACTATTACAGCAACTAACGATGGCTTCACATTATCAAGTACACCATTTAACTTTGTAGCTGTCAAAAACACTGGAAGTTCAAAGCCTACAAAAAATGGCACTTCTAATGATATTAGACTATATGCAAAGAACTCTTTAGAAATTTCAGGCCCTTCATTGACTAAAATTGTTTTCAATATTTCTACACAAGGTCTTAAAAGATGGGCAGAAATAACACCATCTACAGGAAAAATTACACACAAAGTGGACGAAAAAACTATTACATGGGAAAAGAGCGCAGATTCACCTGAAGTAACATCTTTAACATTGACAGTTGGTGATAAAGCTGTTCATGGTACAGATGGAGAAAGTAAAGCAGGACAGTTTTGTTTTAATACAGCAACAATTACATATGAAGCAACAACAGGTACGACGGTTAGCGCACCCACAATCACAGGAGAAACACCATTTGAGAATTCCACAACAGTTACTCTGACTGCAGAGGAGGGTGCAAGCATTTATTATACAACGGACGATAGCGACCCAACAACTGCATCGACACCGTATTCTTCACCTTTCACGCTTAACGAATCTGCTACCGTTAAGGCAATAGCTGTGAAGGATGGTAAAACAAGTAGCATTGCTTCTAAGGAATTTACGAAAGTAACCTTTACGGGTGCTACTATTGCAGATCTGAATGAATATACAGATGATAAAGCATATATCAACCTCACGCTAACCAATGCAAAAGTGGTTTACGTGGATGGCAAAAATATCCATCTTCGTGAAAATGGTAAGGCATTGATGATGTATGCTACCAACATGACAGGGTTGACCCTTAATGCTACCGTAAGCGGTACCATCAAGGTGGATTATGACAACTACAATGGTATCCACGAGGTTAAGGATAACACTTTTACAAACACAGAGAATCTTACGATTTATGCCAGCAGTTCAGAAGAATTGGATGCTACAGAGACCACTATCTCTGCATTGCTCAACAAAGAGCATATCAGTGACTTGGTAGTGATAAAGAACGTAAGCATAACCACACCTGATAATAGCAAGTATTACGTTAGTGATGGAACCAATGAAATCCAGTTGTGGGGCAACGTCGAAATCAGCAAGGCAAGTGTAGGTAAGACAACGGATGTATATGCATTGTATAATACCATCTATCAAGGTACTACTCCAGAGATTAAGCCTGTTAGCATTGATGGTGTAACAACCGGCATCAACAAAGTAGAAGTATCTAAATCTGACTCTAAACTTTACAACACTGCCGGCCAGCGCGTAGACAGCGCTTACAAGGGCATTGTCATCAAGAACGGCAAGAAGGTATTGGTAAAGTAATTGCCAGACGATGAACCTTTGAAGTTAGGTAAACGATTAAGATACAAGTTTAACATAATGATGGGGATGGCTTAGTGATGATGACAGCCATCCCCTTTTTAGCCTAAACAGCAAGAAAGATATAATGATACGAAGAACCTACTCACTATTACTTACCGTGGCTTTGTTGGCGGCAGGGTTGTCGGCCTATGCCATTGACCGCCAGACGCTGAAGACCTATGCCCAATCGCTGAAAGGTAAGAAGAAGGAAGCACTGAAGGAGGCTGTCTATGAACTGACCAAGTCGGCCACTGTCTTGACCTATGGCAATGGGAAGAACAGCACATGGTGGGGCTTTTATGTGACCGATCAAGATGCCGGCGGCTACGTGATAGACCGCTATTCCAACAACAAGGTGCAATTTGGCGCACGAGGTGAGGTTGCCTCGGGCATGAATATCGAGCACTCGTTCCCCAAATCTTGGTGGGGAGGAAGTAAGAATCAGGCTTATCAGGATCTGTACAACCTGATGCCGAGTGACTCGAAAGCCAATTCGAGTAAAGGGAATTATGGTATGGGGGTCGTCACCACCGTATCTTACGACAATGGCTGTATCAAGGTAGGTAAGGGCGCTTCGGGTACGCAACTTTGGGAGCCGAGTGCGGAGTGGAAAGGCGACTTCGCACGCGGCTATATGTACATGGCTACGACGTATCAGAAGTTGACTTTTGAGGGTGAGGGACTGAATTCGTTGGTCAATGGCACATGGCCCACGCTCCAAGAATGGGCCTACACGCTCTACCTAAAATGGATGCGCGAGGACAAGGTTTCGCAAACGGAGGTGTCACGCAACAATGCTGTGGCCGAGATACAGGGCAACCGCAATCTGTATGTGGACTTCCCCACCCTGGCCGAGTATGTTTGGGGCGACAGCACCGAAGTGGCCTTCAATCCGGATGTGGCGCTCACTACCGCCGATGGCGATAACCGATATGCCGAGTACACGCCATCGGGAGGCGGTGGCAATGAAGGTGGCGGCGACGAGGGCGGCTCTGGCGAAGGAGGCGGTTCTGAAGGGGGCGGTGGATTGCCCATCACACCAGAAGGGTATCTGCTCTATGAGCCGTTTGATGATATAACCGAAGGAAATAATATCAATACCGGAGGTAACGGCACTGCATGGAATGGGTGTGAACACTTTGATACAGCGGAGAATGCTTACCAAGCCGGTGGTGCGGTGAGACTGGGTAGCAGTAAAGGCGTGGGAAAAATCACCAGCAAGACGCTCACCTTTGCAGGCGGTACGCTGTGCGTGAAATTGGATGTGAAGGGTTGGACAACCGTGGAAGGAAAGTTAGTGGTGTCGCTTACGGGCAGCGCCTCGCAGACGGTGACCTACACCGCCAAGATGGATGGTGCGTTTGAGACCGTCACCCTGAAATTTGAGGGTGTCGCAGCCAATCCGCAACTCACCATTGAGACATCCACGAAGCGTGCCTTTGTGGACAACATCTATGTCTATGATCCCACATCGACAGGCGTTGAGATGCCTGTGGTGCAGGTTTCGACCCATGAGACTTATTATACCTTGTCCGGCCAGCGATTGGCCAAGCGTCCCACGCAGCCGGGCATATATATAATAGGTGGCAAAAAGGTGGTGGTCAAGTAACGACTACCACCCAATGCTGTTATCCTCCGTTGCCCCCGGTTACGCATGGTATAGCCCTACGGGCTGGATGCTTGTTTTGTTCTGGCAACATCACAAGCAGCAAGCCCCGAAGTGGGCGACATAGTATAGCACAGGGTGCAAACCCTGTGAAACAATGGACACAGAAACATCCTCGAGTCCTGTAAGGACGACATAAAACCTTGCCGCTTGAGTATGTCGTCCTTACAGGACTCATGGTTGCGATGGGCGTACCACACACAGGGCTCACGCCCTGTGCTCTATTGTGTCGCCCACTTCGGGGCTCGTTTTACAATCATATTACCATCATAAAACAAACATCTGCACGTAGGGACACGCCTCGGTGCATCTGCCAACTGCTTGTGCATATTATGGGAACAGGCTTGATGTTAGAGGGGGAGCTACAGGCCATTCAGTACGAGGTATGGGTAGATGAGCTTATTTGAAATGGTTTTTCTGTCAAAAATATTTGGTGGAAAGAGAAAAATATCTTACCTTTGCAGTCGCAATCGCCGATATGGCTCAGTTGGTAGAGCAACGCATTCGTAATGCGTGGGTCCGGGGTTCGAGTCCCCGTATCGGCTCCAAAGCGTTTGCGGAATTAGCACATCGGTAGTGCACGGGCTTCCCAAGCCTGGGAGGCGGGTTCGATTCCCGTATTCCGCTCATCGTATAAAAGTTTAGAAGACGGGTGAGGAAATTCCTCGCCCGTCTTTGATTTAGGGTGTAAACAAGCGCCTGCCAACAGCCAGATTGAAGAAAACCGAAAATTTATCTACAAAAAATGCGCAAAAAGTTTGGCCGTTTGACAAAAAGATAGTACCTTTGCACTCGCAATTCAGAAATGAGTTACCTTGAGCACCCTTAGCTCAGTTGGTAGAGCAACTGACTCTTAATCAGTGGGTCTAGGGTTCGAATCCCTAAGGGTGTACAAAAGGTCGACAAAAATAAGGATTGCAAAACCAACAGTAAGGATGCACCCTTAGCTCAGTTGGTAGAGCAACTGACTCTTAATCAGTGGGTCTAGGGTTCGAGTCCCTAAGGGTGTACAACCAACAGAAGCAGTCGACAATCATCGGCTGCTTTTTCTTTTTTTTTGGCACGCCTTTTGCTGTATATAGTAAAGAAATGTGTATATTTGCAACGTAACAAGATAACATCAACATACAAGAAACGATATGACAAGTCAGTTTTCCCCTAAGGTTTCGGAGATACTCGTCTTTTCACAGGAAGAGGCAACGCGCCTGTCGAGTACCTCGATTGGGCCGGAGCATCTGTTGCTGGGTATCCTCCGCGACCATCATGGCCCGGTGGCCGACCTGTTTGAACGCATGAACGTGGATGTATCGTCTGTGAAGACGGAGCTGGAACAGCATGCCACATGCACTGAAACGCAGGGCAAAGCGACGGCAACCGGACTGTCACTCAACGAGAAAGCCAACAATATCCTGAAACTTGCCGTGCTCGAGGCACGCATCCAACATACCTCGATGGTGGACGTGGAGCATCTGCTGCTCGCCATCCTGCACGATCAGGCCAACAATAGCGCCAAACAGGTGCTCAATCATAACCACGTGGACTATGACGAGGCTTTGGCCTATCTGCATCAGAAAACCAGCGGCGGTACAAAAGACGGGATTGGCATGGCCGAGGACGACGAGATGGAAGAGGAAGAGTTTGCTGACAGCAGCAGACAAGACCGACAGTCTGTCGCTCAGAAAAACCGACAGACTGGCAAGACTACGGTACTTGACAATTTCTCCATCGACCTGACCAAGGCAGCCGCCGAGGGCAAGCTGGACCCCGTAGTGGGACGCGAGAAAGAAATCATGCGCGTGACAGAGATTCTCTGCCGCCGCAAGAAGAACAACCCTATCCTGATAGGAGAGCCCGGTGTGGGCAAAAGTGCCATCGTGGAGGGTCTGGCACAGATGATAGCGCAGCACCGTACATCGCCCATATTGTTTAACAAGCGATTGGTAAACCTCGATATGACTGCCATCGTGGCAGGCACCAAGTATCGCGGACAATTTGAGGAGCGCATCCGTGCACTGCTGAAAGAACTGGAGCAAAATCCGGACATCATTGTTTTCATCGACGAGATACACACCATGATCGGAGCCGGAAGTGCACCGGGGAGCATGGATGCTGCCAACATCATGAAGCCGGCTTTGGCACGAGGAACGATACAGTGCATAGGTGCCACCACGCTCGACGAGTACCGAAACTCGATAGAGAAAGACGGCGCGCTGGAGCGTCGGTTCCAGAAAGTGATAGTAGAACCGACCTCTGCAGAAGAGACGCTCCAGATACTCCATAATATCAAGGAGCGATATGAAGCTCACCATCATGTAAGCTATACAGACGAGGCAATCGATGCCTGTGTGAGGCTGACGGACCGGTATGTGAATGACCGTTTCTTCCCCGACAAGGCCATCGATGCCTTGGACGAAGTGGGCTCGAGGGTACATCTGTCGCATGCTTCGGTACCTCCCGAAATTACAGATTTGGAGAAGGAGATAGCTGAGGTGAAAGAGAAGAAACAGGCCGCCGTGAAGAATCAGAATTTTGAATTGGCTGCCAGCTATCGCGACCGTCAGACCACATTAGAGAGACAGTTGGAAACCCTGCAACAGCAGTGGACCGACGGTGATGGTGGCCATCGCGAAACGGTGACAGATACCGATGTGGCCGACGTGGTATCGACCATGACCGGTGTGCCCGTACAGCGGATGGCCGAATCGGAGGGAATCAGGCTCAGGAACATGGCATCGAAACTCAAAGAAGCCGTCATCGCACAAGACAAGGCCATCGACAAGGTGACCAAGGCCATACAGCGCAACCGTGTGGGTCTGAAAGAGGCTAACCACCCTATCGGCGTATTCATGTTTTTAGGTCCTACTGGCGTGGGTAAGACCCATTTGGCCAAGCAGTTGGCACGCTATATGTTTGGCAGCGACGACGCCCTCATCCGCATTGACATGAGCGAGTACTCGGAGAGTTTCAACACTTCGCGCTTAGTGGGTGCGCCTCCGGGCTACGTAGGCTACAACGAAGGTGGCCAACTGACGGAGCGCGTGCGGCGCAGGCCCTACTCTATCGTGTTGCTTGATGAGATTGAGAAAGCGCATGCCAATGTTTTCAACATGCTGTTACAGGTGTTGGACGAAGGAAGGCTAACCGACGGCAACGGAAGGCTGGTGGATTTCCGCAATACGATCATCATTATGACGTCAAATGCCGGTACACGCCAGCTGAAGGAATTTGGCCGTGGCGTGGGATTCAACGCCAGCGGCGCTTTGGGACTCAGCATGAACGAGGAGGACAAAGAGTATGCACGCTCCATCATCCAGAAAAGCCTGAGCAAGCAGTTTGCTCCCGAGTTCCTGAATCGTTTGGACGAGCTCATCACCTTTGACCAGCTCGATTTGGACGCCATCAAGCGCATTATCGACATAGAGTTGCGTTCACTCTTTGCCCGTGTTTCGGCATTGGGCTATCAGATAGAGATTAGTGACCAAGCCAAAGAGTTTGTTGCCACCAAGGGATATGACGTACAGTTCGGTGCCCGCCCGCTGAAACGTGCGATACAAAACTATATAGAAGACGGACTGTCGGAGCGCATTCTTTCGGGTGAGGTAAAGGCAGGAGACACGATCCGGATTGATAAAGCATCCGACAAAGAAGAACTGGTATTCTGTTGATTCAGGCAGTACTTTCCCCTATTAAGCAAAAGGCATTCGGAAACGCTTACAAGCTCCGAATGCCTTTTACTTATAGGGTTAAAACTGTTGTGGGAAAGTCTTCAATGTTGCCTTAAGGGCAGGATTGTTGACATCGCGTACCGTGAAATCGTCGGTCGGTGCATCACCACCGTGGCTGCGAAGTATCACCACCATCTTGCCACTGAAAAGGCGCATGCGAGGCACGGTGAAAGGCATGAGACTGGTGGCATCGCCATTGCATGCAGCAACAAAATCGCAGTCGCCATTGACTTCTATAGCCAGTTCATTGTCGGCGTTAGGCACCACGTTGTAGTCTTTGTCTAACGCTGTGATTTCGTAGAACCACAATTCGTTACCGATATGCTGGCGCTCAATCTTCAACCGAGCCACAGGGCCGGCCGTGCGACGAGTGTCCTCACCAATGCGGTTGCCGAGCGAATCGTACACCACCACGCGAAGTTCTCCCGGTTCATATTTCACATGGTTCCAGCGCAGGCGGTAGCGGTCGAGCAAGGGTTGTACGTTGACACTGTCGGGACAAAAGTCCCAAGCATGCTTGGAAAAATCCTTACGCACGCGGCCTTGTGACTTGCCATTGATGAAGAGTTCGCCCTCTACCCCATCGGTATAACAGTAGACCGGGGTAATCTCACCCTCTCGCCCCGGCCAAGTCCAGTGTGGCAACAGGTGGACCGTGTGGCTCTGCTTATTCCACTGCGAGCGATAGAGATAATAACGGTCTTTGGGCAGGCCTGCCAAGTCGCAAATCCCGAAATAACTTGACCGAGAAGGCCAATATTCATCGTAAGGTGTAGGCTCACCAAGATAATCGAATCCCGTCCAGACAAACTGCCCTATCGTCCAAGGATAATCGTCGTGCATCATGAAGTCTACCTCGGGCAGATTACTCCACGAACAGTACTGGTTGTCGTAACCATTTACCTGTCCATCAGGATAAGTGACATTGTTGTTGACTGTCACAGGAAACTTATAGACGCCTCTCGAACTGACGGTGGAAGCCGTTTCTGACCCCAGAAGGAATCCACGTGACAGTTGACCGTATGCTTTCCAATATTTATGCACCCGATAGTTGAAGCCGGGAATGTCCATGACCTCGGCAAATCCTGACTGAAGCGCTTCATCCACCCTATCCAGGCCTTGCGTCACAGGTCGGGTGGCATCCAACTGATGGCAAAGCCCCTGCAAATGGCGTGCGATACGCACGCCTTCCTTGCTCCACTGCTCGGGAATCTCATTTCCTATGCTATACATGACCAGTGAGGGATGGTTGCGATGGTTCAGTATGAGGTTGGTGATGTCTTTGTCGGCCCACTCTTTGAAGAAACGTGCATAGCCATTCTTACATTTGGGATAAATCCACATGTCGAAACTCTCTGCCATCACCATCATGCCCAGCGAGTCGTAGACCTCCATCTGCATGGTCGACGGCATGTTGTGCGCCGTACGGATGGCGTCGCATCCCATATCCTTGAGGATAAGCACCTGACGGATGAGAGCATCGCGATTGACTGCCGCCCCGAGCGGTCCGAGATCGTGGTGTAGGCATACCCCCTTGAACTTGCGGCTCACCCCGTTAAGACAGAATCCATGCTCCTTAGTGTAGGAGATGGTGCGCACGCCAAATCGTGTGGTCTGCCGGTCTATAGGCTGGGCTTTTTTATAATCTTTTTGATATGTTTCGTCATACAGACTCACGGTTGCTGTATAGAGTGCCGGCGATTCTGGCGACCACAGGCGCGGTTTAACTATCTGCAAATCAGCCGAAAGTTGACCATCGGCCTTGATGTCGGTATCAGGAACCAAACAGTCGGAGACCACCTTCCCTCTGGTATCATGAATGGCGATATGCACCAACCGTCCCTTGCCTTTGCCAGCGATGGTGGCACTGATACGAACTTGTGCCTTGTCCTTGTCGGCGGTCACCGTCTGGATAAAAGTCCCCCACCGATCGAAACGTTCTGCGCCCGACGTAAGCAGTTTGACAGGACGATAGAGTCCGCCGCCGGGATACCATCGGCTACTCTCCTCCACATTGTTAAGACTGACAGCAATCTGATTATCTCCCTTTTTGATGAAAGGGGTGATGTCTACCCTGAAAGCATTGTAACCGTAAGCCCAATGGCCTGCACGCAGGCCGTTCACATACACCACCGGCTCGCTCATGGCACCATCGAAAAGCAATTCGGCATGCGCCGTAGGTTGCGCAATCGACACCGTAGTACGATAAAAACCTCTTCCAATCCAAGGCAGAGCACCCGAACGCCCCGATTTCTCCGTGGCTTGGTCTTCCCCATTTTGCGTAATGGCCACACATTGCAAGTCCCACTTTTTGTCAAACGGACCCGAAATGGCCCAGTCGTGTGGGATATTCACACGCTCATAATGGATACTGTCTCTGGAAAATTCCCATGATACGATATCTGCTTCATGAGTGCGCTGCGCATGGACGGACACACTACACATGTACGCCCATAAAAATGGTATCAAGCGATGACAATTCATATTGATAGGTTTGTTAAGTTTTAAGGCAAAATTACGAAAATAGTGTGGATAAGCACAAAAATTTCGTGTTTTTTTAGCAGAAAACGATGATTTGGCGCAATAAAAACATGTTTTTTAAAAAAAGTTTCCGAAAAGATTTGGTAATCTTTAAAAAACTTGTATCTTTGCATGTGTTATCCTGAAAACAATCTTTTTACCTTAAAAGAACTAATACCTATTGAAGATTGAAGCGGTCGGCTGTGAAGCTAATCGCTTTTTTGTTTTTCCCTAACCTTAACCCATTGTCGTTTTCCAAAGTCTCCTCCCCCACTATTCCCCATATACCGGCGTTGCATTGGTCGAAAAAAAAGTGCGTGTTATGAGAGTGCGACATATACATCCCGTAAATGCCACCTTTACGCGGCTAATGATGGCCTTTAGGTGTCGTAAATGCCATGTTTACGATTGTAAAGGAGGTATCGTGACTTTGACTGATTTTACTTTACACTTTTCTTGTTGTTTTACTAAATTACTTCACTCTCATTTTATGTCTTTACTGAATCCCTTTACAAAGCAGGAAA
>SFKY01000091.1 GCA_004554665.1 Bacteroidales bacterium | reverse complement strand
AAAATGGCTAAGGGGGGCTTGTCTTTGACTTGCCCTCATCCCAACTGTTGTATCTCAATGAGTTGGGATGAGGGTTGCTATGTTTAGCGGACAGTAATAGTAATTTTATTTTCACGGTATCACACCACCCATACATCATGGATATTAAGATTGAACCCAAAAACATCTACGACGCTTACAGCACCCCTATCGTACAGCAAACCTCGTTTTGGTCGATTGTGAAAGAGAGGCTGGGCATGCACTCGTGCGCCTTTGAGTTCTCGGTCAAGAATCGCGACATCTACACCGGCGTGGGCGGCTTCTCGCGCACCAATGCCGACTTCATCACTTTTTTCCAATACCTCAACCACGAAGACTATATCGCCTACGTGCCTTACGGACCAGAGATAGAGCCTTCGGAGGTCAACCAGGGCACTTTCTTGGAGGAACTCTCCGAGGTATTGAAGTCGCATCTCCCCAAGCACTGCATCGCACTGCGCTACGATCTCAACTGGGAGTCGCACTGGTGCAAGCGCGAGGATTTTGATGCCGACGGCAACTGGATGGGACTGCCCAAGAAAGAGTTTCAGGAGATAAAACTGAATTACGGAACATGCAACCGCAACCTGTGGAAGGCCAACACCAACATTCTGCCTGCCAACACCATCGTCGTGGACCTGACACAGACCGAGCAGCAACTGCTCGACCGGATGAAGCCCAAGACCCGTTACAACATCCGTCTGGCACTGCGCAAGGGTGTCGAAGTGAAGTCGATGGGCATAGAGGGCCTGCAGGCGTGGTACGTACTGTACAAGGAGACCGCGCTACGCAACGGACTGTATCTGAATGATTATCATTACTTCCACACGATGTTCGCCTCGAAGATGGAATGTGCCGACAGCGACGTGAATGTACAACTATTGGTGGCCTATCACGACCAGACACCACTGGCAGCCATGTTTCTGGTGCTGTCTGCCCACCGCGCCACCTATCTCTATGGCGCCTCTTCCAACAAGCTCCGCAACCTCATGCCCACCTACGCGCTGCAATGGAAGGCCATGCAGATAGCCAAAGAAAACCGGTGCAGGGAGTATGACATGTTTGGCATAGCCCCTAATCCCAATCCGGCGCACCCGATGTATGGGCTGTACAAGTTTAAGCAAGGTTTTGGAGGCGAAATCTATCACCAGCTCGGATGCTGGGACTACCCGATAGATGCCGAGAAATACAGTTACTTCACGGCATGCGAGATGAACATGCAGGGCTACTACACGGTATAGCCCAGTCCTAAGACGAGACCATAGGCACCGTGCAGCATGCGCAAGAGAGCTGCCCGCCTACCGTCTCTTGCCACGATGGCGCTCACGGTCTTTGAGAATCTCGGCCAAATGGTCGAGCGCCCACTGCACCATCGGCTTGCAGGCCTCCATAAACGAGACACCACGCGCGGTGAGATGATACTCCACGCGCGGAGGCACCTCGGGATAGACCGTGCGGACTACCAGTCCGTCTTCCTCCAAGGCGCGCAGGGTGGCTGTCAACATCTTCTGGGAGATGTCGGGGATGCTACGCTGCAAGGCCGAGAACCTGAGAGGTTGGCCAGCCGCCACCATACTGTGCATGATGAGCAGCGACCACTTGTCTCCCACCCGCGCCAGCACATTGCGTACGGGGCAGGCAGGAAACATGATGTCTTGTATATCGGTTGTTTGTATCATTATCTGTTTGGGTTATGGTTCCACCACACCATCGGTCATGGTGTACTGCTCCAGCGAGTTGGCTTTGGCCTGTATGCAGAGGTAGCACAGTGGCGTGTCGCCCACATTGCGGGTACAGCGGCTCACCTCAGGAGCAATCTTGATGACACTCCCTGAGGCCACAGGAGTTTCTTCGCCGTCGAGTGTGAACACGCCCTTACCGCGCAATACGATGTACACCTCCTCGTTTTGCTGATGGTGGTGGAAAAACGGCACCGACTCGCCCGGCTGCAAGGTGCCAAACGACACCTCCATAGCGGTGGATCCAATGGTTTCTTTTACAAATGCCTTGCCCTCGAAAGTGTCGAGATTGCCGACAGAGGCCACTTGGTAGCCCTGTCCTGTCTTCTTGAGTTCTGTCTGGTTCATACGTGTAATTAATTGGTTGTTTACACTGCAAAGATAATCATTTACAGTCGGTTACGCAAGTACGTACCATTTTGTCAACTACGCACCTTGTGGTAACTATTGCTGACAGACAAGCGATTGGCCTACGCACTTTTAAGAATCTTTAGTCTTCGGCCATTTCAGAGAAACGGCCGAAGATTGAAGTTACAGTCCCTCAAAATACGTTTTCAGGCTGTCCACATAGACACGCATGGCCTCCCTGCCCTTCTTCGTCATGCGGCATACGGTACGGGGCTTGGCCTTGGTACTGTCTTTCGTTGCCTCGATGTAGCCGGCAGCCGACAGCTTGTCTATCTGCACACTCATGTTGCCAGCCGTGGCACCCGTCTTGGTCTTGAGATAGACAAAATCCGCCTCGTCTACGATCAGGAGGATAGACATCACAGCCAACCGCAGCTGGCTGTGAAGCAATGGGTCAAGTTCTTTCATCTTTCACATTCCTTATGGTTTTGCCTGCGCGCCTTGCGGTTCAGGTAATGGCCGGGGACAACCATCATCAGCACGTACGAGGCAGCAAAGGCCAAGCACCAGGCAGCCGGCAGCACGCTGTCTGACAATACGGTACAGAGCATGGCCACACCCAGCGCTATGCCCATGTAGCCCCCGACTACCATACTGGTCTCGCGTAGCACATAGCCCGTGACCGTGCAGCCAAATCCCGGTGCTACGAGGCCCAAGACAAACATAGCCACCCACGTGGTAGTGTGCGCCATCATGAAGAAGTAGGCGCAGACCACCGTGGCGATGATGAAGACGATGCCTACGACACCCCAGACCTTGTTCACGATACGTGTGGTGAAATTTTCGGCATTTCCGTACTTCCGCTGCATGCGTTTCAGCACAAACCCTTGCAGACAGGCACCCAAGACGGGCACCAGAAAATAGAGTATGCACATCCTTGCATCGCGGGTGTACATCACCAATCCGTAGACCAGCAGCGAAACCGCCACACATACATACCCCCACACCAGCAGCAGATTGCCGCTACCAATGGCCAACCTGTCTTTGGTCTGCCTTATCATCTGAGAAATGAGTTCCAAACTCTCTTTCTCTGTCATCTTTTTTTCTTCCATCATTTTGTTTTTGTGGCATCCCCTTTACAAGAACAATGCCATGTTAGACTATAAGTTTATTTTTTAAACCAACAAGGGCAAAAAGAGAAGCAAGGAGGTCGACTCTCACTTGCCTTAACCGGTATTGTCTCTTGATTACACCCTATCATTGATGGTGCGAAGATACAATAATTTATTTTATAAACCAAATATTTCCGATAAAAAATCGCTTTCTTTAACTTTGGTTTACAAAATAAACCAACAATCCTTCTACTTCCTCCGTTTCGCCTGTCCCTACTCCTGCCCCAGCATCTGCTGCAACAGATAGGTAGCGTTTTGGTTGGTGGCCACGCCAGGAGTAATCTTGTATGAGTAGAGGATAGGATCGCCCAGTTCGATCTCGAAACAGAAGTTGTGGAAACGCTCACCCTGCATCTTGGAGAGTTCCAGATCATGTGTGGCGATGACACCGCTTACCGGGAAACGAGAGATGTAGTCGAGGAAGAGGCGCGACCCGTTGAGCTTGTCGAGCGAGTTGGTGCCGCGCAATATCTCGTCGAGGATGATGAGCGTATGTTTCCCTGAGCCAGGAGCCTGCTCGCCACCAGCACGCACGGCTTCGATGAGCTGGTGGAGCCTCCGCAGTTCGGCATTGAAGTAAGATATGCCATGAGAGAGGTCGTCGGTAGTGCGCATGCTGCTGAACAGCCTGAAGCGCGATACCTCCATCTCCTCCGCCGACACAGGCATGCCACTGAGCGCCATGACATAGTTGACCCCCAACGCCCGCAGAAACGTACTCTTGCCCGCCATGTTGGCACCGGTCACGATGTAGTAGTGGCCATCGGCAATGGCAAAGTCATTGGGCACCGCCTTGTCGCCAAGAAACGGGTGGGCCAGTGCCTTGGCACGATACACCACCCCCTCGGCATCCACCACGCGGGCATAGGTGGTGGCAGGATGATTGTACCTATAGGTGGCCATCGACACGAGTGCATCGAGCTCTGCCACATGGTCTATCCAGCGGTCTATCTTGTCCACATACGCCTGTTGCCACCGCACAAAACGGCGCACAAGGAAGAAATCGCTGAGGAAAAAGGTGTCCATGAGCAACAGACCGAGATAGTTGCCCCGACGGTCGAGGCGCTGGAGCACGTCGTCGAGCTGCCGAAAAGACAAGATGGCTTCTTCCAACTCGCCAAAACGGTCTTTCAGGCCATCGGGTACAGCAGACAGCGTACGGATATGGGCTACGGCCTGCACCAAGGTACCCATAGGCGCATGCAAGCCGGCCACCGACTTGCTGATGGTGCGCACGGCACGAGTGCAGAGTGTATAGACGGTAAAAAACTGGAATATCCCCCACCACAACGGCAACTGCGCATCTACCATTCCGGTACAGGCCAAGACTATCGCGAGGTAAAAGCCGGCCATCATCACATAGCCTACGCCACAGAGGAGCCGCGTGGCCGAAGACAGGGGCAAATGCCGTCCACGTGCCGCCGACACCGCCGTGCGGATGCGCCCTACATCGATTCTTCCACGCTGTCCGTAGGCCATCCATCCGGCACGCCAAGCCTCCTCATGGCTCAACGCCTCGATGGCATCGGCCTGATTGTCGACCCGCGCCAACGACAGACGCTCGGCCAGACGGTCTGCCCCACACGTGGTCACACACCGCGAGATACACTGGAAGAGCGAATCGGGGCCAAAGATATCAAGGTCATAGGTAAAAGCATGGTGCTGGCAGACATAGCGATCGCCACGGTCAAACGTGCTGTAATCGCCACGGCAGGCTTGCATCTCACGGCGATACACACTGCGCAGGTCTTCCACGCGGCCGATGCGCCGGTCGTTGGCCACATCCAGACGGCGCACATAGAGGTAGCATACCAGCGACACCGCGGCAAGTCCGAGGGTGACGGCTCCACCCCCTACCGTGGTATAGAGCACCAGGAAGAGAACAAAGAGCAGGAAAGTGAGCAAGGCCCCTACAAAACAGGCACGCCCCTGCCTGCGCAGCTGTTGCCATTGTGCCTGCAACACTGCATCTTGCGATTGATAATGGTCGTATCTATCCATGTCTTCTTGTCAAAAAAATAAAAAAGGGACTCCGCCGAGTCCCAATCTTTGTTAACCTTAAATCTAATACCATGAAAAACACGATGCAAAGGTATAGAGTTTTTGGCTTTTCTCCAAATATTCGACCCTGTTTTTTTGTCAAACCTTTGTTTTTTGACTTAAATCAATACCGCACCCTCCTGCTTTTTACCGTCCATCAGGATGCGCAAAGGCTTGTCGAATCGCACATGGCGCACGAAGCGCGTCTCCTCTACGGCCGGCATGGCATCAAGCAGTTCCTTGCGGTACACGCCACCGTTGCGGCTGTCGATGGTAAAGTAGCCCACGCCGAAGCTGGTGAGGTTTTGGAAGAAGTGGGTACCCTGACTGGGGTCGACATGATAATGCTTGAGCGCCACCTCGGCGATGACCTGCGAGGCACTGATATGCGGCCACTTCACCGGGATGCCCAGCCACGGGTCGCTGGAGCCCCAACGTCCCGGCCCCACGAGCACATAGCCGCGCCCCTCAGCCAGAAACTTGCGGTTGATGCGCTCTATCTCGTCGGCAATGGCAGGATTGTTCATGGCGGTGAAATTGTCGTCGGTCTTGACATAGACCACATCGGTCACATCTTCGTTGATACCATGCCCGAGCGAATGATGGGAACGCAACAGGCACTGCTCATCGGGGATGGCGGCCACATCCTCGTCGAGCATCTGTTTCGAGTCGACTATCGGGCGTATCTGCAGCAGATAGAGCTGCCCTGTGCGGTCGGCATTGAGATTGCAGGCAAACTCCACCTCGACAGGCCTGCGCATCTCCTCGGCTCCGTACTTCATGGTCATCTGCAACAGTTCGGGCAGAGGAAACACCCCTTGTTGCAACACACCGGCAAACGAGATGACCTTGCGGCCTCCCTCGTAGATACCGTCGCGTATCATCTGGTCGTAGGGGTCGTAGGTAGAAGCGATGTAGGTAAGCGACTGGTCGGCCACTGCATCCTTCACCTTGAGCTTGAGGATGTTGAAGCCGTCGTCTACCTGAAAATCCTCGCCCACCCTACTCATATCCAGGGCATAGAATTGTGTCTGCGTCTCCCGCAGCGCAGTTTCCAGTTCGCTCAACTGCAACACCTGGTGCGGATGATAGGGCGACACGCGCAACGTCTGCCCTCCGTCCACGATATACTTGCCCAGGCCGAGCGCCAGCGACGCGATACCCTCCTCGGCTTTCTCATCGCCGATGGGATAGTAGTTGAGCGAGCGCAGCACGCCGCTGAAGTTGGGATAGTAGCGGTTGCCGTACTGCTTGCCCACCACCTCCTGCAGGATGACAGCCATCTTCTCCTGGTCGATTACATTGCGCGTGGCGGTCATATACGCCTTTGAGTCGCGGTAAAACACCGACGCATACACGCCCTTGATGGCACAGGCCAGCATCTGGAGCATGAGATACTTGTCTTTGAGATACGGTATCATGTAGGTGGAATACACACCGGCAAACGGTTGATAGTGTGCATCTTCCAGCAGCGATGAGGAACGGATGGCAATAGGGCTCTGTGTGGCCTCGAAGAATGCGAAGAAGTCGCCGACAAACTCATCGGGCAACTGTGCGCGGAGGAAATGGCGCAGTATCTCCTCATCGGGCGCATCGCTCAGGGCTATCTGGTACAGATTGTTTTGCTCCATAAACTGGTCGAACACGTCTGTACACAGTACCACAGTCTTGGGTATCTGCACGGTGGCTCCCTCGAACTTGCAGAAGTCGGGGTGCCGCTTGATGATGTTGTCGAGGAAAGCCAGACCTCTTCCCTTGCCACCCAAGGAGCCTTCGCCGATGCGGGCGAAATGACTGAAACGGTCGAATTTCTTACGGTCAAACACGGCCACGACACCCTGATTCTTGATACGGCGGTACTGAACAATGGCATCGTAGATGATCTGACGGTGGGCATCGACATCCTGCAACTTATGCCAAGTGATGTCTCTGAGGAAAGCCGACACGGGGAAAATGGCGCGGGCAGACAGCCAGCGACTCATGTGGTTTCGGCTGATATGATACAGCATGGAGTCGTTGGGAATCTTGAAGATATTGTCCTGAAGCTCCTTCAGACTGTGTATGCGCAATATCTCGGCGCGCGTCTTGGGGTCACGGAAGATGAAATCGCCGAAACCCATGTGCTCCTCCATCAGTCGGCGCAGGTCCAGGCTCATCTTTTTCGAGTTCTTGTCCACAAAGCGGAAGCCCTCGGCCTCAGCACGCTCGCGGTTCTCACTCTCCGCACTCTCCATAATGAGCGGCACATACTCGTTGCGGGCATGGATGGCACGCAGGAGCTTGATGCCGGCCTCCGGATCTTTCTCTCCATTCACGGGGAAGCGAGCGTCGCTGATCACACCGAGCACATTGCCCGCGAAACGCTCGTAGATACCGAGGGCTTCTTCATAGGTACGGGCGAGAACCACCTTGGGACGGCCGCGCATGCGCAGGGTGGCAGCGTGACGGTTGAGGGCCTCGGTGGAGAAACGCTGACTCTGAAGCAGGATGTAATTGTAGAGGTTGGGAAGGATAGAACTGTAAAACCTGATGCTGTCTTCGACAAGCAATATCATCTGCACACCACCCTCCAGGATGTCATGTTCCAGATTCATCTTGTCCTCCACGAGCTTGATGATGGAGAGGATGAGATTGGTATTGCCCAACCAGCAGAAGACATAGTCGAAGATGGAGAGATCCTCGTTCTGCATGCGCCGGGTGATACCATGCGAGAACGGGGTAAGCACGATACAGTGCAGGTGGGGGAAACGCTCCTTGATGGCGCGGGCCACGGCAAAGGCATCGTTGTCGGCATTGCCCGGCATACAGAGCACCAAGTCGATATTGGTGGTCTCCAATATCTTCTCCGCCTCCTCGATGGTGCTCACCTGCGTGAAGGTTGGCGGATAGCGGAGACCCAACTCCATGTACTCGTTGTAGATCTTCTCCTCGATGCGCCCGTCGTCTTCGAGCATGAAAGCATCGTACGGATTGGCCACGATCAGCACATTGTAGATGCGGCGCATCATCAGGTTGACAAAACTCACATCTTTCAGATAAAAGTCATTCCACTGCGGAGGTATTTTATTGTCCATGATTCTCAGTTATTATGCTGCAAAGATAGTGCAAGGTGAGCGCAATAAAGTTCACTTTAATTGCCGAACCGCAGCCTATCTTCTGCAAAGATAGTGCAAAAAGTTGAAAATCAGTAATAATTAAAGCAAAATAGTTGAAAATGACTGAATTATGTCGGTGAATGGGTTTTTCCATAAAGACATCAGAAGACAGGAAAATGCCAGTTTAAGACAGACTTTCGTTACTATAACGTTATTGTTTTTTGACGATAATGAATGGGCGATAATTACAGAATTAAAAGGCAAAAGTATCTAATAATTAGAAGATTGCCAAGAAAACTCGGAAGATTCTTTTATGCGTGATTCCAATGCTTTGATTCGCTTGGATTTGCAAATGGGATAATGACTCTGTACATAGTATTTTTGCAAACAGTCAAAAAAGTAGAAAGTTATGAGCAGATCAACATTCAGAGTATTATTCTATCTGAAGCGCAATGC
>SFKY01000090.1 GCA_004554665.1 Bacteroidales bacterium | reverse complement strand
ATGTCTGTCGGGTTTGATACATATTTTGATTTGCAACACTAAGATAGGTGAAAAATCTGACATGACAAAATCCTGAGCAATTTTTTGTTGCTCAGGTACTTAAAAAGATAAATTTATAATAGTGTTGCGGAATTAAGGTCCCTTACATTATTCTTCCCAAAAGTTGTTGCATGTCGTGGTTTTTTAGTAATTTTGTCGATGTTATGTCAAAGATGGGCGAGCTACATAGTGGAGGCAGGATATGGGGACACGTGACAGCGGTGCTGGTGATAGGCTGCTGGGGGTGTACGTTTGTAAGCACCAAATGTCTGGTGAATGAGGGGATGTCGCCCGCCGAAATCTTCTTCTCACGCTTTCTGTTGGCCTATTTGTCCATCCTCACCATTTCTCCACGACGATGGTTCTGCGACCAGTGGCGTGACGAACTCATCATGGTGCTGCTGGGGGTGACGGGTGGTTCGGTCTACTTCTTGGCGGAGAACGAGGCTATCCGGCTGTCGTATGTCAACAACGTATCTTTCATCGTCTGTACGGCACCGCTCATTACCACCTGTCTGGCTACGGCCTTGCTGCATGCGGTGCGGGCCACCCCTCGGCTCGTCATCGGTTCGCTGGTGGCGCTGGCAGGTGTGGCTTTGGTCATCTGCAATGGCCGGCTGGTGTTGCAACTCAGTCCGTGGGGAGACCTGCTGGCCCTGTTGGCTGCCGTCTGCTGGGCTGTCTATAGCCTCATTATGCGTCCGGTGCTGGAACGGTATGGCGCTGTGTTTGTCACGCGCAAGGTGTTTTTCTACGGTTTGCTTACCATCCTCCCCGTCTTTCTGTTGCGTCCGTGGGCGTTTGAGCCGGTCTTGCTGTTGCGTCCCGTTATCTGGGGGAATGTGCTTTTCCTCGGATTGCTGGCCTCATTTGTCTGTTACGTGCTGTGGAACTGGGCCATCTCACGCCTCGGTGCCGTGACCACTTCCAACTACGTCTATCTGAATCCTATTGTCACGCTGGTGGCGTCGGCCATCTTTCTCGATGAACCCATGACCCTGATGGCCTATGCCGGCTGTGCGCTCATCTTGGCAGGCGTGTATGTGGCCAACAAGGGGTAGGGAGAGAGGCGAAAGCAGGTATGGGGGAGATAGGGACAAGCGCAACCGTTTTTCCCTTTTTTATGGCTGTGGCTATTGTGGGTGAATTTCTGTTGGTTAAGGTGAAATAATGTGAAAAAAAAGAGTTAGTACGCAAGCGCATGGGGGTATGCAAAATATTCACTATATTTGAGCGTATATTCGAGATGCCAATGTGATGTATCATATCATAGTGCGGTCTTGATAGAGACTATCATCAACTGTTAATACCATTATTATCATGAGACGATGCTGTTTTTTCTTCCTCTTACTGGTTATAGGATGTTGTCTGCCTGTGGCAGCACAGAACCAGGGCAAGGGCGTGGCACTTTGCAAGGTAGTGGGTGTGGTGGCCGATAAGACTACTGAGGAGCCTGAGCCAATGGCTACCGTATGCGCGGAACCGAGAGGGCAAAAAGGCAAGGGCGTGCGAAAAGTGCTATCCGATTCGGTAGGGCGATTTGAGATACACCTGCCGGTACACCCCGGAGGGTACACGCTAAGCGCAGCCGTGTTGGGACGAAAAGCCGTACCGCTGCAGATAACCCTATCGGAAGAAGATACACTTCGGGATGTAGGACGTCTGTATGTAGTTGATGATGTGAAGATGCTGAAAGGAGTGGAGGTGGTGGCGCAGAAACCTTTGGTGACGATGGATGTGGACAAGCTGACCTATGATGTGGCAGCGGATCCTGATGCCAAGACGCTGCGCCTCTCTGAAATGATGGCCAAGGTGCCGCTGATCAATGTTGACGGAGAGGGTAATATAGAGATGAATGGCACCAAAAAGTTTCTGATACTGCAAAACAACCGCAAGACCGCTATTACCCGCAATCCTAAGGATCTATTGCGCAGTCTGCCGGCAGAGATGGTGAAGAGCATAGAGGTCATCACGTCGCCGGGAGCCAGGTATGATGCCGAAGGCATTGGTGGTGTCATCAATATCGTGATGCGTTCGCAGTATGAGGGGCATCTTACCGATCTGTTTGCCGATGTCAACACTCAGGGCTACAATGTGAGTGCCTCGACCATGACCAAGGTGGGCAAGCTGGCCTTTGACGGGAGCCTGAGTTACAACCGCATCCTTACACCCACAGAGAAGACCAGTGTGCTGCGAGACAACTACGGCGAGACAGACCACGCACTGCTCAAAACAGAGGGTAGCAGCAAGCCACAAGGACATACGGAGTTTGCCATGCTCAATGCCAGCTACGAGATAGACAGTGTACAGATGGTGACATTCTCGTTGACGGGTATGGGGAGCCAGCGCCGAATCCAGACGGACGAAAAGACAGGGATGTGGAATCGGGATTACAGTCAGATGGACTACTCGTACTGGCGGCACAATGCCATGAAGCAGTCGATGGTCAATGGCAGCATCAATATAGACTATCAGCGCAATGGTAGGCGCAACCGCCAGCGTATGACCACCTTGTCTTATCAGTTGAGTACCAATCCCACACACAATAAAGACATAACCCAGTATGCAGATATCGTGAGCGGCGGTTACGCCTCGTTGGTAGACCAACTGCAGTTGTATGACAATAGGACAGACCGGCAAGACAAGACCAATGAGCACACACTGCAGTATGACTTTACTACTCCCATAGGGCGGCTACATCTGCTGGAGGTGGGTGTGAAGTACATCAGACGCAACAACGAGAGCCGGAATGACCTATACGATAATGGTGTGCAAGGGACAGACTGGACGCATAACGACAATCGGAGCAATCACTACAAAAACCGTAATGACATATTGGGAGCCTATCTGAGCTATACCTATCGTGGGCGATTGCTCTCTGTGATGCCGGGATTGCGTTACGAATATACCTATCAGGATATCCAATATCTGAGCGGTCCAATAGGAGCAGAGGCTAACTATTCGAGCCATTATGCTAACGTAGTGCCTTCTGTAAAAGTAAATATGAAACTGGCACAAGCCCATACCTTGCGATTGGAGTACGGCATGAGGCTGTCGCGTCCCAGCATCTATTATCTCAATCCTTATTTTAACGACCTGAATCCTCACAATATCATGCAGGGTAACAGCAATCTGGAGGCAGAGCGCAGCAATACGGTAGGGGCTACTTATGGATGGTTTAACCGCAAGGGAAATCTGAATGTCACGATCAACTATCGCAGCCTGGTGAATGGTATAGAGAGTTATAGCCGAATAATAGGTGCAGGCGGTGAGTATTTTGACGATGGAAAGCATTATGCCGCCCCCGGGGCTGTCTATACCACCTACCTCAATGTGGGAGAGGTGCAGCGCACGGCGCTTGATATATACTATAAGTGGAATGTAAGCAAAAAACTTTGGCTGACGCTGAGCGCCACAGCATCTTATATGGATCTCAAGGCACCCAGTAGGCAATTGTATAATCATGGATGGTGTGCTGATGCGTCTCTGATGATGTTGTGGACAATGCCAGCAGGATTCTCACTTTATGCCAATGTCTCAGGCCGCACTCGCGACATCATGCTGCAGGGGCGTACAGATGGGTTGGTGTCGCAGACGTTCTCGTTCTCTCGCGCTTTCTTGCGCAACCAGCGTCTGCGCATATCATTGCGTGCCACAGATCCGTTTGGGAAGTGGATAGACCGGGACACCCATACGCTGGGTAATGGGTTTGAAAGTAAGTTGCATAGGAAATATTCACGCCAGATGTTTGGCATAGGTATCAGCTATCGTATAGGAGATATGAAATACGCCAAGACCAAGCGCGCCCAACATTCCATCAACAATGGAGACCTAAAGCGTGCTCCGTCCGACCAATAATGGGTATTCCCGCTCTCAACCACTGTTCCTTATCCTCATGGGGGGATAGGGGACAGATGAAGCGAGTGGTAGGAGGCAACAAGGCTGCCGGGTAAAGGAGAGGAGATTAGGAGGAAAGATTCTTGTTCAGTTTTTTCAGCCGTCGTTTTGCCTCCGGGATCTCCGGACAGAGATGGAGGGCTTTTTCATAATTGCGGAGCGCAGCTTCTTTGAATCCCTCTCGCTCGCACTCGCGTCCCATCATCACGTATTCCACCGCCAATTCTTTGAGAAACGCCTTTTGTTTCTCCAGTTCAGTCTTCAGTTGCGTGATGGTATCCTGTTGTCGGTTGATGATGCTGAGTTTGCGGCGGAGCAGGCGCTTTGCGGCCGGTTTCTCTATGTCGTAACGGCTGTGGATGGCCAGAAACAGATTGTCGAGGGTGCGTTGCATGTCGCCCTCGTCGAAGGCGCGCGCGGCATCGTAATACTGCTTGTCGGCCCGGCTCTGTTTGAGCGCAGTGTGGATGGTGTTGCTGTCGTTGTAGCTGCGGGCAAAGCGGTGAACCTCGGTGCGGACAAATACATCCTCGCGCCGGATGGGCTCCTTGAGGCTGATGCCCTGCAGCGATGTGCAGCGGGAGAGCGCCACGTAAGTCTGTCCGCCAGCGAAGACACCTCCGGTGAAGTCTATCTGCACGTTGCGGAACGTGAGTCCCTGGCTCTTATGGACGGTAATGGCCCATGCCAACCGCAGGGGGAACTGCGTGTAGGTGCCAATCTCCTGCTCCACAATCTTCTGCTCTTCTGTATCGAATGTGTACTTGACATTGCTCCATATCTCCCGCTCCACATCCACGTCTTGTCCGTCCTCCGTACGCACGTAGATGTGTCCGTCTTCCTCGTCGCCGATACCGATGATGGTGCCCAGCGTGCCATTGACCCAACGCTTCTCACGGTCGTTGCGGATAAACAACACCTGTGCCCCCGTCTTGATTTCGAGTTCGATGGGTGTAGGCAGGCAGCTCTCGGGAAACTCGCCCTCGATAGAGCCTCTGAACATAGTGGATTCGCCGGGCAAGGCACGCAGATGCTTGTCGTTGATGTGGTCCACGGTGTCGCGTCGGGTTGAGAGGGTGATGGCCAGCGCACCGTCTGTCTGGCTGATGGTTGCCCCCACCTGCCTGTTGAGCAGTTGCAGATCGGTAGCAGTCACGGTAGAGGTGCGGATGTGGTCGAGTATGCCGATAAACATAGGGTCGGTCTGTCGGTAGACCTTGTTCAGTTCGATGCTCACCAGCGGCATCTCTCTGAAGACATGTGCGTCGAAGAAAAAGGAGGATGGATAAAAGGGCTGTAACAGCTGTCTGTCTTCCTCGCGCACCACGGGTTCCAGCTGGTAGATGTCGCCTACCAGTAGCAACTGTTTGCCGCCGAAGGGTTCGCGCATGTTGCGGCTGTAGATACGCAGCACCTTGTCTATGAAATCGATGATGTCTGCCCTGACCATGCTTATCTCGTCGATGATGATGAGTTCTACCTCGCGCAGCAACTTGCGTTTCTCGCCGTTGTATTTGAGCGTTTCGCGGATGTTGCGGGGCGAGTAGCGCGAGTCGGTGGGGAGGAGGGGGTGGAAGGGTAGCTTGAAAAAACTGTGCAGGGTAGCTCCTCCTGCATTGATGGCGGCAATGCCGGTGGGGGCGAGGATGATATGCTTCTTCTTGGTATGGTTGGCGATGTATCGCAAGAATGTGGATTTACCCGTCCCTGCTTTTCCGGTGAGGAAAAGCGAGCGACGGGTAAACTGTATGATTTGGAGCGCATTTTGCAGCTCCTGATTGTCCCTGTCTATGTGGGCTGTCGGGTCTTTTTCCAAGGCTGGCAGTTTACAGGTCTTCAAACTTAATCGCCTGTTCGGTAGGTTTGTGAGCTTTCTTTTCCTCTGGCTTGGCCGGTTCCTGCGTGGTCGTGCCTACCTCTGCCGGTTCCTGAGGCTTGACGATGGGATTGCCCTCCTCGTCGAGGATGATGTCTTCGGTCATCACTTGCAGGCTATCTTGGTCGATAGAGTCGTTGGTGGTGCGCTCATAGTAGCTGGCACACTCGTACATGTCGCGGGTGATACCCTCTTTGGGCTTGTCAAACTTGGCATGGTAGTGCTGGAAGGCCGGATCCTTAAAGACAGACTGCAGGAAGTAGCCGCAGATGGGCAATGCGGTGCGGCTGCCCTGACCCAAGGCACCGGTGCGGAAATGGATGCAGCGATATTCGCCACCTACCCATGCACCTACCACCAGTCGGGGGCTCACCGCCATGAACCAGGCATCGGAGTGGTTGTTGGAAGTACCTGTCTTGCCGCCAAATTCGGTGTCGCGGTAGTCGCCTACATAGCCCCACAGGCTCTGCGAGGTGCCGCCCGGCTCGCGCATGCCGCCCTGCAGCAACTGCTGCATGAGGAAGGCGCTCTTGTAGGGGATGGCCTGTTCGCCGGTCTCTTTGGCCGTGTAGACTTCCTTGCCATCGCGGTCGAGGATACGGGTAACGAGAATGGGCTCGTGGTGACGGCCATTGTCGGCCACGGTACAATAGGCGTTGACCATCTCTACCAGATTGACATCGCTGGAGCCCAAAGCCAGTGACGGAGCGTCGTCGAGCGGACTCTTGACACCCATCTTCTTGGCGGTCTCGATGATACGCTTGATGCCCATCTCCTGTCCTAAGCGCACGGCGATGGAGTTGATACTTTTGGCGAAGGCAGCCTTGAGGGGGATAGAGTCTCCGGTGAAGTAGCCGTTGGCATTTGATGGTGTCCAGCGTGTCATCTCCTTCTTCTTATAGTCGTACACCTCCATCGAGATATACTCGTCGCGCCGTTTGTCGCACGGGGTCAGTCCTTGGTTCATGGCTTCTGTGTACACAAAAAGCTTGAAAGTGGAACCGGGTTGGCGCATGGCAGTGGCCTTGTCGTACTTCCAGTGCTTGAAATCGATATCGCCCACCCATGCCTTTACCGCACCAGTCTGGGGTTCCATAGCCACCATCGAGCAGTGCATGAAGTGTACCATGTAGCGGATGGAGTCGAGGGTGGACATTTCCATCTCTATCTCCCCCTTGTCATAATCGAATACCTTTACCTTGTGGGGCTTGTTGAGATGGTGGTTGATAGAATCGATGTTGTCACCATAGCGGGCAACCAATGCTTTATAGTAAGGCTGGCGCTTGGCGATACCCTCTATGAAGCCGGGAATGACCTTGTGGTTCTCATCTTGCCACGGGTCTTCGTTGCCCCAGTGGTTCTTGAAGTTGCGCTGGATAATGCGCATCTGTTTGTTGGCGGCCTGCTCGGCATATTTCTGCATGCGTGTGTCGAGGGTGGTATATATTTTCAGTCCGCTTGCATACAGGTCATACCCATTCTTATCCAGCCATTCTTTCAGGTAGTCGGCAATGGCGTTGCGGAAGTAAGTAGCCTGACCGTCGTAGTTTTCTTCTACCTTGAAATCAAGCTTGATGGGAAGGGCCGAAAGCGACTTGTATTCTTCTTCGCTGATGTGACCGTGCTGGAGCATCTTCTTGAGCACCACGTTACGGCGGGCAAGGCTGTGCTCGGGGTTGGAGCGTGGGTTGTAATAGGTCGTAGCCTTGAGCATACCCACCAAGATGGCGGCCTGGTCGGTGGTGAGCTCCTTGGGCGTACAGTTAAAATAAGTCTTGGCAGCCGTCTTGATACCGTACGCATTGGAACCGAAATCTACGGTATTGGCGTACATGGTGATGATTTCCTTTTTCGTATAGACGTATTCAAGCTTTAGCGCAATGATCCATTCCTTGCTCTTGACTATCAGGATTTTCAGCCCGGGAATTTTTCCCAATAGTCCAGTGGAGTAATTGGAGCGCACACGAAACATGTTTTTGGCCAACTGCTGTGTAATCGTAGATGCGCCACGTCCTTCGTGATGGAGCAAGGCATCTTTGGCAGCGGCGAACAAGCCAATGGGATCGATACCTACATGGTTGTAGAAACGCTCATCTTCTGTATCAACAAGTGCATGGAAAAATGCAGGGTTTACTTCCTCGTATTTGACAGGCGTACGGTTTTCGCTGAAATATTTTCCAATTCTGATACCGTCGGCACTGTAGATTTCAGATGCCTCGCTGACTTGTGGATTCTTGATACCTGAGAAAAAACCGGGTGATTTGCCGAACAGCCAAAGGAAGTTGATATCGACAGCTCCCAAATAAAGAAACAACAGGACGATAAAAGAAAGAAAGCCATTGAGTATCTTTCGCCATACGGGTTTCCCTTTATACAATCCCTTGTACCATGACCAGAAAGTGTTTAGTTTGGACAAACACCCTCTGAAAAACTTTTTGCATTTGTCTACCATAGTAGTATCGTTTGTTATTACAAAAATACGAAAATAGTTGGTAACTACACGTATTTGTCAATATAATTTATGATTTCTTCAATGTTGTCGGGGTGGAACCAAGTGATATCTTCATCTTTCTTGAACCAAGTGAGTTGTTTGCGCATATACCTTCGGGTGTTTGACTGAATCTGGCGGATAGCTTCCTCGCGGGAAATGTTGCCGTCGAAATAGTCAAATAACTCTTTGTAGCCCACAGTGTTCAGCGAGTTGAGGCCTCTCTTAGGATATACATTCCTGGCTTCTTCCTCCATGCCGTTTTCCATCATGAGCAAGACGCGCTGGTTAATGCGCTCATACAACTGTTCCCGATGGCGGTTCAGTCCAATCTTCACAATCTTGAAAGGGCGCTCTTTGGTGCTGTTGGTGCGGAATGAAGTGTAGGTCTTTCCCGTCATGTGACAGATTTCCAAGGCATGAACCACGCGCCGGGGATTGTTCTTGTCCACAATCTGATAATGTTCGGGATCCAATACCTTCAGTTCTTCCACCAGTCTCGGCAGGCCTTCCTGTGCCAATCTTTTTTTCATCCATTCACGGGTGCCGTCATCAATCGTCGGAATGTCATCGATACCCTTGCA
>SFKY01000089.1 GCA_004554665.1 Bacteroidales bacterium | reverse complement strand
ACATTTATTCATGTATTTCCTCTCCCAATGGATGATATTACCACTGTTGATGTCATATTTACGGGCTATCTCACTATAAGAGCAACCACTCTCGTAATATGTCACTTTACCTTTTTGTCACCCATAAGTCCTTTTCGACCCCGAAAACCGAATTTCCCTCCCATTTGTTTTGTGTTTTCTGCGGTTTTCCGTAACTTTGCACCCTTGGAGAGCAAGGTGCTCTCTAAGGGGTGCTGGAGCCCGATTTGATAGGTTTCCGGCTGAGATTATACCCATTGAACCTGATACGGGTAATGCCGACGCAGGGATATTCCTCCCCCTTATGTTAGTATTTTTATAAGAATTAAGGACTATGAGAAAGATTGTATGCCTGGTGGCAGCATGCATGGGCATGTTTGGCGCCAAGGCTTTGGCGGCCGACTCGCTGAGCGTAGTGAATCTGCAAGATGTGGTGGTGAAAGGCGTACGCGCGCAGCAGAACGCGCCGTTTGCCGTGGCCAACATCGGGAAACAAGAGTTGACTGGATTCTCCAAGACAGGGCGTGAGCTCCCCTTCCTGTTTGCCAACACCCCCGGCGTGATGGCATGGAGCGAGAATGGCGTGGGTACGGGTACCACCCATCTGCGTATCCGCGGTGCATCCGACAGCCGTATCAATGTGACGGTAGACGGAGTGGCGCTCAACTCGCCCGAAGACCAGTGTGTGTTTTGGGCCAACATGAACTCGTATGCCGCGCTCATGGGCTCTGCCCAGATACAGCGGGGTATCGGCACCTCCACCAACGGCGATGGTGCCTTCGGAGGAACCATCTCGCTGGCTTTGGCGGCACCCTCTGTCAAGCCTTCCTTGGAAGTGAACATGGGCTACGGCACTTACAACACCTACAACGTAGGACTCAACTTCTCCACAGGCATGCTGGCCGATCACTGGGTGCTCAACGGAGCCTATCATGAGACGAAGACAGATGGCTATCTGCACGGTACAGGCGGACGGAGCGGTTCGTACCTGGGAGCGTTGACCTACTATGGCGACTCGTTCACCATCAGTTATAAGAATCTGGGCAACTTCGAGAAGACAGGACAGGCTTGGAACGGCGTGACAGCAGGCAATGACGATGCTTCGCTGCTCTCCGAGGGCATCCTCACCTACAAAGACATGTACAACCATGGGCTCGGACGTTACAATTCGCTGTACGAGGCCATCGTATTCGATGAGGACAACTGGGCATTCCCCACCGACGCCAACGGCAACTACATGACCACACGTTACAAGATGAGAGACGGCAGCTTCTGGGACAAGACCACGGACAACTTCTATCAGAACCACAACATCTTGTCTGCCGTGTGGACACCCAACGCCCACTGGAGCCACAACGTGGCCCTGCATTACACCTACGGTTACGGTTACTATCTGGAGTTCAGACCCAACAAAAAGTTTTCCACGTTTGGACTCACTTATTATGACGACAACGGCAAACTGGTGAAGTGCTCTGACTTTGTACGGAGAAAAGGACTGACCCAGCATACGTATGGCGTAGTGTACAATACCAACTACAAGAGTGAGCGATGGGATGTGCTGGGAGGCGTGAACCTGCAGCAATTCCGTGGCGGGCACTTCGGTTACCTCACCTATATTGCCAACGAGGATGCTGATGCCAAGTTCCGCGCCAACGGCGACTACATGTATTACGATTCGGATGCCCGCAAGGACGACTATTCGGCCTTTGTGAAAGCCACTTACCACATTGGCAGCATGTGGGATGTATTCGGCGACGTGCAGTACCGCCACGTGGGCTACACCACCGACGGCATCAACGACAAGTTCTATAGCGACAACGAGGGGTACAACAACCAGAAGCTGGACATCAACGCCAACTACAATTTCGTAAACCCCAAGGCCGGACTGAGCTTCCACCACAATGGGCACCGTGCTTACGCTTCTGTGGCTTACGCATCGCGTGAACCGGAGCGCAACAACTTTACCGACAATGGCAGCTATCCTGCCCCTGAGGCAGAGCATCTGCTTGATTTCGAACTCGGCTACAACTACAGCGGCACCCACTGGAACGCTGGCGTCAATCTCTATTACATGGACTACAAGGATCAGTTTGTACAGACGGGCATGCAGAGTGACATCGGCGAGAACCTGACCACCAATGTGGACAAGAGCTACCGCATGGGCGTGGAGCTGAGTGCCGACTGGTCGCCACTGTCATGGCTTACCATAGCCGGTAACGCAGCACTCTCCCAGAACAAGATCAAGGACTTCACCGAGTATGTGGAAAACTGGGACGATGAAGACAATCCCGGCACATGTCATTATGACAACTCCACCCTTGCGTTCTCTCCCTCTACCCTGCTCAACGGATTTGTCAACATCCACCACAAGGGTTTCGAGGCCACTTGGCACACCAACTTTGTGAGCCGCCAGTACCTCGACAATACAGAGAACGCCATCCGATCGCTGCCCTGCTACTCACAGACCGACGTGAATCTGGCTTACAAGCTGAAGCATCTGGCCGGGGTCAAGGAAACCATCGTGGGCTTACATCTGAACAACATCTTCAACCGCCACTATGCTGCAGGCGGATGGGTGTACAGCGCTATCGGCTACGGCAACACACTCGACAACCGTTACAACCAGATAGGTTTCATGCCGATGGCCGGCTTTACCGTTATGGGCACACTCACACTGAAGTTATAATATGGAAGCATTTATCACCGCACACTGGCTCGATATCACCACCACGGTGTTGGGTCTCGCCTATATCCTGTTCGAATACCGGGCCTCTCTGTGGCTTTGGCCTGTGGGACTGGCCATGCAGGCGCTGGGCATCGTATTGTATTATCAGAAAGGACTCTATGCCGACTGCGGCATGGAGTTCTACTACATCTGTATGACCGTCTATGGATTCTGTACCTGGAAGTGGGGCAAGCGTAGCGGGCAGAAAGAGCAAGAGGAACTGCCCATCACGCACATCCCGCAACATCTGCTGATACTATGGAGCGGCATCGCGCTGGTGCTGTGGGCGGTCATCTATCTGCTGCTGGTCACATTGACCGACTCGCGCGTACCGGTGGCCGACAGTTTCACCACAGCGGTGAGCATTGTGGGCATCTGGGCGCTCGCACACAAGTATCTGGAGCAGTGGCTGGTATGGATAGCCGTAGACGTGGTAACCTGTGTGCTCTATTTCTATAAGGATATCCCGTTCAAGGCCAGCCTTTACGGACTCTATGTCATCATAGCGGTCATGGGATATTTTAGGTGGAAAAAATTGGTGGTATCTCAGAAATAATTTGTATTTTTGTCTCATCCTAACCTAAGAACGACATGAAGATGAGACAACTATGGATGCTGGCGCTGACCTGTATGCCGGCGCTGGCATCTGCCCAAACGGGCACTGCAAACGAGCCTGTAAGCTATATCGGAGGTGAAATCTGCAACCCACGTCTGCACGACGGTGGGTTCAGATATGCTATCGGTACTGAGAACATACAAGTAATGAGAGCCAACCGAAGCCATCCTGAAGAGGCCGAAGGCTATGGCTGGACATACAACCACGCTGCCAACATAACTTACTGGCGCGGCAAATTCTACTTGGAGTATCTTTCCAATCCCATTGACGAGCAACAGCCGCCGGGGCAGACACTGCTTGTCACCTCTGCCGACGGAAGAAACTGGAGCCGTCCGATAGTGGCATTCCCTCCCTACAAGGCTCCCGAGGGTGTCACCATCCCCAAACCTTATTACGGATACATCATGCACCAGCGCATGGGCTTCTACACCGCTCCCAACGGCCGCCTGCTCGTGGTGGCCTTTTACGGACACAGCTACAATCCTTTCAAAGAGGGTGGCATCGGCCGCGTGGCGCGAGAGGTGAAGGAAGACGGCACTCTGGGGCCTATCTACTTCATCCGCTATTCATCGCACACCTCATGGAATGAAACCAACACCTCCTACCCCTTTTACACCTCTTCCAAGGACAAGGGGTTCAAGGAGGCCTGCAAAGCTTTGCTCAACGACAAACTCAAGACTCTCCAGTGGATTGACGAGGACCGTGGGCTCGACGGCTTTTACCATCTCAAGGATTCTATCAATCGGGTGCAGGCCACTTCTTACTTCCACCGACGCGACGGCAAGGTGGTGGCCCTGTGGAAATGGTCGTACGCGGCGCTGTCGGCCGACGAGGGCGAGACATGGAGCACGCCCGTGCGCGTGCCTTCGCTCATCATGGCGGGCGGAAAGCAATGGGGGCAGCGCACGGCCGACGGACGGTGGGCCATCTGCTATAATCCCATCGAGACCCAGCCCTACCGCTATCCACTGGTAGCCATCACCAGCGATGACGGCATCACGTTCGACTCGATATGCGTGGTGCATGGCGAGGTTCCCCCACGCCGATTCATGGGCGAGAACAAGGATTTCGGTCCCTGTTATGTCCGTGGCATCACCGAGGGCGAGACCACACCTCCCGGCAATGACCTGTGGCTGGCCTACACGGTAAACAAAGAGGATGTATGGGTAAGCCGCGTGCCACTGCCCATGAAGACTACTTGGTCGGGAGAGGTGGACGACAACTTCGACGACCTCGCTCCTCATGCGCCCGTGCCCCACTGGAACATCTATCGGCCACGATGGGCAGAGGTATATGTCAACGACAGCCACCAGCTGTGCCTCACCGACTCTGACCGTTACGACTATGCGCGGGCAATTCGTGTCTTTGAGGCAAAATCAGAGGTAGAAATAGCGCTGGATGTCATGGTGAAAGAGGAGGGCGAGGCGCCGTTTGAGATAGACGTGACCGACCGACATGGTGAGCGCATAGCCTGTCTGCACTTGTCCAAAGGTGCCATGACGCTCTGCGGACAGCCCGTAGGCACCTACACCTGCGGCCAATGGCAGCGCATAAGCCTGCATCTGGGCAACGGTCAAGTGACTTTTGGCAACCAAACCGTGGCAGCCCTGCACAGTGCCAAGGCACCCGAACGTCTGAGCCTGCGCACCGGTGACTACCGCTGTCTGCCAGACCGACAGACTCCCAACCAAGACCCATGCCCGCCGCTTCCCGGATGCGATGAGCGTGTGGCTCCCACCACCATTCTGATAGATAATGTGAAGGTGAAATAATCCACTTCTTTTAATTCACAATTAAGAATTCATAATTCATAATTAAGAATACTGTTTTATCCCCCCCAATTATGAATTCTTAATTGTGAATTATGAATTGGAAAAGTGAATTATGAATTAAAAAAAATGTGAATTATGAATTCTTAATTATGAATTAATTCTTACCTTTGCAGGCGATTATGGAAAAATTATTGTTTAACAAGCGCCAAAGATTTCGTTTCAAACGCTTCTCCAACAAGGGCTATTCGCTCTTTTCCTGTCTGGGCAAAGAAGTGATAGTGGGCGTGTTGAGCATCGCAACCCTAAGCCATGCCAAGGCAGAGGGCATCAGCACGCAACCGGAGGCAGCAAGCGACAGCCTGAACCATATAGAGGTGAAGCTGGACGAAGTGGTGGTCACAGGATCACGGGCGCCGCTGACTGCACTGCAGTCGGCCAAAATGGTGAAGGTTATCACCCGCGACGAGATTAACCGTGCGGCGGCGACAACCCTCAACGATGTTTTAAAATTAGCCGTGGGCGTGGACGTCCGTCAGCGCGGCGGCTTTGGTGTACAGACGGACATATCTATCAATGGCGGTACGTTTGACCAGATTACCCTGCTGCTCAACGGTGTCTGCATTTCCAATCCGCAGACAGGACACAACGCCTCCGATTTCCCAGTTTCGCTTTCCGACATCGAGCGCATCGAAGTGCTCGAAGGAGCTGCTGCACGTGTGATGGGCACTTCGGCTTTCAACGGAGCCATCAACATCGTGACCCGACGGGATGCCGTCTCCTGTGCCCAAGCAGGTGTGCAGGCTGGTTCGTATGGCACGGTGCAAGGCGACGCATCGGGCACACTGGTGACGGGAAACGTGAGCAACCACGTAGGAGGCAGTTATGCACAGTCAGATGGCGGCACCCCACACAGCGACTTCCACAAGGGACGACTGTACTACAACGGTATCTGGACTACGTCGCACGTGGATTTGACATGGCAGTTGGGAATGAGCCGACAGGACTATGGTGCCAACACGTTTTACTCGGCCAAGTACGACGACCAGTGGGAAAAGACCAGCCATATCGTAGGGGCTGTATCTGCACGCATCCACGGTCTTCCCCAGCAGATCGAGATTACGCCTACCGCTTATTGGAACAGATTCTACGACCACTACCAGCTCATCAGGGGGCAAGCAGGTGCCAGTGCCGGCGAAAACTATCACATCACCGACATGTATGGCGGTTCGCTCAACGCGCACGCCACTTGGGCACTCGGAAAGACTGCCATCGGGGCCGATATCCGTCGGGACAGGGTCTTGAGTACAGCCTACGGCAACGAACTTGACGAAAGCGAATGGAAAGACATACACGGAAGCGACCGGAAATACACCAGAGAGGGCAAACGGCTGAATACCAGTTTCTATATGGAGCACAACATCATCCTCGGGGGCTTTACCCTGTCGGCGGGTATGCTGGCCAACCGCAATTCGGGTCTCGACAGCAAATACCGTTGGTACCCCGGTGTGGATATCTGTTACCGCCCATCAGACCATTGGAAACTCTATCTGTCCTGGAACAAGGCCCTGCGCATGCCCACCTATACCGACCTGTACACGGCCAACGCCGTACAACAGGGCGACGTGAACCTGAGTCCGGAGCGCAACGACACCTACAAGACCGGAGTGGACTATCGGCAACACGGATTCAGCGCCCGCATCAGCGGATTCTACAGCCGCGGCACCAATATGATAGATTGGGTGTATGAAACAGAGGAGAGCACGCGCTATCATGCCACCAACATCGGCAAGCTCGACAACATGGGTGTGTCTTTCGAAGCCTCCATCACCCCAACCGCATGGATGCCCCATGCATGGGTGACGCGCATCGACATGGGCTACGCCCGTATCCATCAGCGGCATGAGACCGAGCAACCCATCTACCGATCGCTCTATGCGCTCGATTACCTCCGTGACAAACTGACACTCTCAGTAGACCACAGAATATGGCGTCTGCTGTCGGCCAACTGGTCTTTGCGATGGCAACACCGCATGAATGGTTATAGCCCGTACTGCAAAATAGACGGTAAGATACAGTGGGAAGCCACACATTACCGCCTCTTCGTACAAGCAGACAACATTACAGCCCACCGTTATTACGATTTGGGAGGCATCCGCCAGCCAGGTCTGTGGGTAATGGCAGGAATATCCGTCAAACTTTAGTTTCTTATTAACTTTCATGCTGCCACACCCAGCCGCAAGCCGGCATCGGGTGTGGCTTTTTGCCGTTTAAGAGGAAGCAGTGCTTCCCTTCAGCTTAAACGAGCTCTCGATGCTTCTCAATTCTTCGGCAAACGCTTTGTCGACCTGCATTCTGCGCTCCACTTGAGACACGCTGTGAATCACGGTGGAGTGGTCGCGTCCACCTATCAGCCTACCGATACGGCTTGCCGGCATCTTGGTCAACTTAGAAGCGAAATACATGGCAACCTGTCTTGGCACCACCAGTTCACGTTTGCGGCTCCTGCCGCATACGCCCGTCTGGGCTACACCATAGTGACGGCACACGCGCTCGAGAATCTCGTCCACCGTGAGCGGCCTGTCGTCTACCTTTACCGCGCGCTTGATGACGCGCTCAGCCAACCGCATGTCTATCTTGCTGTTGTACACCACGCTGTAGGCCAACAACGAGTTGACAACGCCTTCCAAGTCGCGCACACTGCCGTTGGCCGTCTCTGCGATAAACTGCACCACATCGGCCGGTATCGTCAGACCGTCGCGGCGTATCTTGTTTTTCAGGATATCAACGCACAACTGCACGTTGGGCTTCTCCAACTCCGCAATCAGGCCACATGAGAATCGGGTGATGAGCCGCTCGTTCATGCCCTGCAGTTCTACTGGCGGACGGTCTGAAGCGAGGATGATACGCTTGCCATTGCGGAAAAGATGATTGAAGATGTGGAAGAAGGTGTCCTGGGTCTTGGCTCCTGTCGCCCACTCCTGGACATCGTCCACGATAAGCATGTCTATCGTCTGATAGAAACGGATAAAATCATTGAACTTGTTTTGGCGCACGGCATTGGTATATTGTACCTGAAAGAGGTTGGCACTCACATAGAGCACCCGCTTCTTGGGATAGAGCTGGCGTGTACGCACGCCTATGGCATTGATAAGGTGTGTCTTGCCGCATCCTGACGGTCCATAGATGAACATGGGATTAAACTGTGCCGATTGGGGATGCTCGGCTATGGACAATCCCACCGAGCGGGGCAGCTTGTTGCTGTCGCCCTCGATAAAATTGGCAAATGTCTGATGGATATTCAACTGTGGGTCAATAGCCTCCAATACCTCTGCACCACCGGTCTCGTCTGTAGCCGACGGTGCTGCGTCCACAGCAGTTTCATCCGTGGTCTCGTCGCCCTCGACAGTCTGTGCCAACCCATGCGCCTTGTCGGTGAGCAGTTGATACATCAACTTCACGTGAGCCCCAAACGACTGCCGGAGCGCCCTACCTAACAGTTCGATATAATGCTCCTCTATGTACTCGTAGATATAAGGGCTCGGCACACTGACATACACCTCCTTGGCCGCTTCTTCGTATTTAACGAAGCCCAAGGGGCAAAACCATGTGTCGTACTGCTGCGACGAAACATTCTGCCGCACCAGTTCCAGCGTACTATCCCAACGAGAATCATGAGAGGATTTCATTGCCTTTACAAAATTTGCTTCCTATACTGTAAAATTTCTTTGCCGTTCCCCATCTTTCTTGTGGCTACAGAAAAAAGGTGTTAGGGATTGCAAATTTCGCAAAAAAAATCGAATCTGCCAAATGGGTGCCACTTC
>SFKY01000016.1 GCA_004554665.1 Bacteroidales bacterium | reverse complement strand
TATGCAAAAGCAAAGATAACAAAAAGGGCTGCTACCTCGGGAGAAGTGTCAGCCCTAAATTTGTATCTTCATCAAAAGTTTAGCGGACAGTAATAAAAAATAATGGATGCAAAATTAGCAATTCTCCCACATTCCCACAAACTTTACACAAACTATTTTTCACCTCAAACAACATTATTTCCGATTATCATCATTTTCCTCCATTTTTTTCCGCATTTTGTAACAATCTGAAAGCACACGCATCTCTCTGCTTCGCAGCACGAAACGCAAGACCCTGCCTACAGATGGAGAGAACGGGGGCCATTAGTGTTAACTAAGTTAAACAGATGGCGGTGCCCGAGGTGGCATTTCCTGACCGTACACCAATTGGAGTACGGGCGTACTCCAGTTGCGATACGGGCGTATTCCAGTTGCGATACGGCCGTACTCCAGTTGCGATACGGTCAACAAACGCCCTCACAGGCACCCGTAAATGCCTACAAGGGGAAGAGCAGCGGCAACACCAGCACCATGACAATGCCCATGATAATCTGGAGGGGCAAGCCCACACGCACATAGTCGATGAAACGGTACTGGCCGGCCTGCATGACCAGGGCGTTGGGCGGCGTGCTGAACGGCGAGGCGAAACACATGCTGGCGCCCAACGTGACGGCGAAGAGGTAGGGATAGGGACTCACGCCGAGCTGCAGGGCAGACGACAGGGCAATGGGGGCCATGAGCACGGCAGTGGCTGTGTTGCTGATAAACAGGGTGAGGAAGGAGGTGGTGAAGTACACGCCGGCCAACAGCGGAAGCGTGCCGATGCTGCCCAGCGACTCGACGAGGGTGCGCGAGAGCAGGGAGGAGGCACCCGTCTTCTCCAAGGCCACCGACATGGGCATCATGGCAGCTATGAGCACGATGCTCTCCCAGTTGATGGTCTTGTAGGCGGCCTCCACATTCTTGAAACAGCCCGTGATGACCATGAGCACAGCGGCCGTCATGACAGCGGTGACGGGGGCAATGGGGATAAAATCGAAGACCATCGCCGCTACCATGAGCAGCATGATGCAGGCGGCCAAGGGAGCCTTGTAGTCGAGTGTCACCTTGGCGGCCTCGGCCAGCGGCTGGCCCAGCACCACCCAGCGGTCTTCGTCGTTGCCCAGTCGGGCGATGTTTTCCCACGTGCCCTGCACCAGCAACACGTCGCCCGACTGGAGCCTCACATCGGGCAGACTGTCCATGATGTACTGCCCCTTGCGACGTATGCCGATGACATTGATACTGTACTGCGCGCGGAAGCCTCCCTCCTTGAGCTGGCAGTTGACCAACCGCGAGGTGGAGAGCAGCACCAGCTCGGCCATGCCGATATCGTAGAAGTCGAGGGCTGGCTGTCCGGCAGTGTCGGCATCGGCCACCAGTCCGTAGTCGGCCGCGAAGCGCTTGGCCTGTGCGCCGTCGCCCGAGAGATAGAGTATGTCGCCCTCGTCAATCACAGTGCCCGGACCGGCCAACTGCTGTTCCACATTCTTCAACAGATGCCGCTGGGCACCGCTCTCCCGTCTCAGTTCGAGTATCGTCAGCCCATAGCGGTTGTGTATGTCGGCCTGTCCGATGGTCATGCCCCGCAGCGCGGAGCGTTCGGGCACACGGTAGCGGGAGAGATGGTCGGCAAGCCGGTATTCGTCGACGAGCTGGTCGAGCGACTTGCCTCTGTCGGCCTTGGCCTTGCTCTTGTCGGCATTGCCTGCCAACAACCATCGGCTGAGAGGCAACAATACGAGGATGCCCACCACGATGCAGACAAGACCGACGGGGAAAAACGAGAAGAAGGAGAGGGAGGGATAGCCCGCCTCGACCAGTGTCTCGTTGATGACCAGGTTGGGCGGCGTGCCGATGAGGGTGAGCATGCCGCCCATGCTGCTGGCAAAGGCCAAGGGCATGAGCAGGCGCGACGCGCTCATCTTGGCACCGGCAGCCAGACTCACCACGATGGGGAGCATCAGGGCTACGGTGCCCGTGTTGCTCACAAAGGCTCCGATGGCCGCCGTGACGAGGATGACGAGCAGGAACAGGGACAGCTCGTTGGTGCCTGCGAGCCTCATGATGCTTCCGCTCACCTGCTTGGCCAATCCTGTCTGGAAGATGGCGCCTCCCACGACAAAGAGCCCTATCATCATGATGACCACGGGATTGGAAAAGCCGGCCAAGGCTTCCTCGGGCGTGAGAATACCGAAAAACAGCAACAGGATGAGGGCACACAGCGCCACAATGTCGGAACGTACGCGCCCAAGGGCGAAAAACACGGCGGAAACGGCCAGTATGACAAGGGTGATCAGCATAGGCTACAAAAGTGTATAGTCGTTGTTGAAGCTTCAAGCAAGCATAACAAAGATAGCACTTTTTACCTCCATACACAAACACGCCACCGGCAATTTAACAATTATTGCGGTGGCGTGGCAGATGGTTATATACTTTTAGGAAATAGGGGCTCCCCTACCCTGCGGTCTATGGTTTCTCGATCAGCGCTACGGCATAGGCACTGATGCCCTCTTCGCGTCCGGTAAAGCCGAGGCGCTCGGTGGTGGTGGCCTTGATGGAGATGCTGTCCTCGTCTACGCCCATGACTTGGGCCAGACAGGCTTTCATGGCCGGCACATGCGGATTGAGTTTGGGGCGCTCGGCGCATACCGTGGCATCAATGTTGCCGATGCGGTAGCCCCGCGAGGCTATGAGTGCCACTGTCTTGGCGAGCAGTATCTTGCTGTCTACGTTGAGGGTCTCGGCAGCGGTGTCGGGAAAGTGGTAGCCTATGTCGCGCATGTTGGCGGCACCGAGCAGCGCGTCGCAGATGGCATGGATGAGCACATCGGCATCGCTGTGCCCGAGCAGCCCCATCTGATGGTCGATGCGTATGCCTCCCATCCACAGTTCTCTACCCTCCACCAACCGGTGGACATCATATCCCATTCCTACTCTTATCGTCATTGTCGTTTCCGTTGATTAGGTCCGTGTGTACTACTTGCGTCGGAAAAGGTCCTTGATACCGTCCATATCAAACGTCAAGGTAAACCTCAGTGTCTGGTCGAGCGGATTGCTCTTGGCCGTGGCTATCACGTAGGCCGCATCGAGCGAGAACACGTTCATCCTGAAGCCTGCTCCCGCCGTGAAATACTTGCGATTGCCCTTGTTCTCGCTCTCGTGGTGGTAGCCGGCACGCAGACTGAACTTGTCGTGGTACGTGTACTCGGCACCTACGCTCCAGTTGATTTCCTCCAGTTCTTCCTTGAATCCGTTGGGGGCATCGCCGAAGCTCTTGAAGATTCCCGAGATGGACGACACGTTCCAGTAATCGTCCTCCATACGCTGCTGGTACTCCTCGGTAGACTCCCCTTCCTCCTGCTTGGGATAAGTGGGAACGAGCAGTTTGTTGGCATCGGCGGCGATGGTGAAACGGTTGTACTCGTCGACAGGTATCATGAGCGAGGCTCCCAACCGCATATTGGTGGGGATGAAGTAGCTGTGGTTGTCGCCTCCAAAGCTAATCTTGCTACCGATGTTGGAGATATTGAGACCGAGGCCCAACTGACATTCGCGCTCGCCCAAGACCACATAGTCCTGGTAATAGCAGGCGAGATCGGCAGCAAAAGCCGAACCGGGGGAGGTGTCGTCGGTGAAATCGAAGGTAAGGTCGGAGTAAATCCAGCGTACGCCTGCTGCGATAGAGAACTTCTCGCTGAGCATCAACGAGTACGCCACGTCGAGAGACATCTCATACGGATTGATGGTCATGGCATTGCCGGCCACCTGCCCGGCATTGTCAATCTGGTCGGCCAAGAACACCTCTCCCATGGAGAAATATCGTAGCGAGCCCGACACTGCACTGTGCTCGCCGATGCGGTAGTAGCCAGAGAGGTAAGCCAGGTCCATGTCGTTGACGAGTTGCCTGAGCCACGGCGTGTAGTTGAGTGCCACGCCTGCCCGCGATATGGTGAACGGATATTTGGCAGGGTTCCAATACTGCGAGTTGACATCAGGGTCGGTAGCCACACCCACATCGCCCATACCCGCAGCACGTGCGTCGGGGGCAATAGTCTGTGAAGTTACCGAGGTGTTGACGGGGTTGAACATATTCTGCTTGTCTTGCGCCCGAGCCGACAATGACAGGCCGAGGAGCAACAGCGGCAGGAATAAACGATAATACTTGCTCATTCTGTTTGGTTGTTTCTATGCAATAAACGCCAAATGGCTGTCAATTATTGCCTATGACGATAAGTTTCTTGGCCTTGGACACTTTCTTGCTCCCATCGGTGGCGATGCTTGCCCGGTACAGATAGACACCAGTATGGAGGCGTCCGCCGCTGTCGAGGGTAAGGTCCCACTCCACAGTATGCGCCCCCGACGTAGGCACTCCAGTCTCTGTATAGTGCCAAAGCTGCCGGCCACTCATGTCGAAGACATCTATCTCCACGTCCATGTCGCTGCCTGTTCGGTCGTGGTTGATGATAAAGGTGGTGGAGGTGGTGGCAGGATTCTTGCCCACGTCTACGCTGAAGAGCGTAGGCTCCAGCCCGCGCACCACGGTAAAGTCGAGCTCGGCCGTGGACGAGTTGTTGAGTACATCCCATGCCCGGAACAGCAACCTATGCGACCCGGGGGCCAACTCGGGTATATTATAATAGGTGGAACCTCGCGTATAGGTGCCGAAATCGAAACTGAAATGGTCGTTGAGCACATAGGTCTTGTTCATATCGCCATCGATGACCAGCAGCAAGTCGTGGCCGATGCCATTGCCCGTGGCATTGATGCCGTCCTCGTCGGTCACCTCGGCCACAAAGTAGGGCGTGGTGTTGACCTGCGCACCGTTGGCAAACGACGGAGCATTGAGATAGCAGTAGATGGAGGGGCCAATGGAGTCGGCAACAGCACTGTCGGAGCCGGCAAGGACAAAACGGTCGAAGTTGCCATGCGCCGTGAGCCTGTGGTCGGCACTGACGGCATGGAAGTTCATCATTCCTGTAGCGTCTGAATAACTGATATCGCGAGGCACAGCAAACGAAAAGGCAAAGCGGCCGCTGCGGACACTGTCGGATCCGCTGAAGAGAATCTTCTGCCGGTCCTTGAAGACAAACGCCGTATCGGTCTCCACGGGGTCATTCTTCTTACAGGTCACCCACTCCATCACATCGCGCACCGTGGCCGTGACGATGCCGTTGAAATCGGGCGCGCCCTCGATATGGCCGGCCACCTTGGTCACCATGCCGGCATGCAAGGTGAGGTTGGAGGCTGTGGCAGGTGACCCATTGATACTGTCGACCACCACCTGGAGTGTAGGCAGATGGAGTGCGAGGGCCGGATCGCCCAAGAGAGAGTACTGGAGTTTGTTGGTCGTGCGGTCGAAACCTGTGGTGACAAGCTCGTTTTTGGCCAGCCGCTGGGCCTCGCCGATGGTGACAGGCTGCCCGTTGCGCAGCGAGAGCACATGACGCAGATAGTACTGGTTGATATACTTGTTGTAATAAGCCTGCACGGTGCGCGTGGTACCGTAAAAAGCCACCGCGCCACCCTTGGCATTGAGCACAGCCGCCTCGCCGATGGTGGGTGTGAGACCGTCGAACGCCATCACATCGCACGATGCGGTAATCCATAGCGGCAGATGGGTGTTGCGGAACTGTTGGAAATCGGTGAGCTTGAGCACCACTTCGTGCGACAACTGGTCTGCCCGGCCATGCCCGCCGTAGTCCATGATGAGCGCGCCGTTGGCCTGCAGCTGCTTGATGAGCGTGGTCACCTCAGGATAGGAATTGCCTGTAGCCGACGACTCACGCTTGTAGGCATCCCACATCACCTTGCGTATCTGGTAAGAGGGATATCGCGCCGCTATCTGGTCCGCTGTCTCATCAATATCGGCCATGTGCCGGTTTTTGTCGCCGTCATCGCCCATGAAGACGAGCGTGTTTTGCCAGGCACCGGCATCGTTGTTGGTCGCATAAGCGATGGTCTTGTCTACCATCGCCTTGGCCTCAGCTTCGGTCGTCACGGGGAACCGTCCCACGGCCACATCCAACTTGTCGGAAGCCTGCGGATTGCCACCCTCTCCCTCGTCGAGCAGACAGAAGAAGCCATCGTCCACGTAGCAATAGAGTTCGCTGAACGAATTGTCGCTCTCAAAACACAGCAGATAGTCGTCAGCATCGAGCAAACGGGTATCGGCCGTGCGCATGCGGTTGTCCCATACGCAGTCGCCAAACAACAACAGATACTTGGGCATGTCGGCCTGAGTCTCCGCACGGTCGTAGAGCATCTTCAGGTAGCGCCGGTAGGCATTGGCATCGGGCGTACCGCTCGAAAACTCGTTGTACAACTCGTCGGCAGGCACGATGTTCACCCTCAGGCCATCATGCGACTCGTGGAAGTCTTTGAGCCGCTTGGCCTGGGCAAGGAGTTTCTGACTGGTGGGGATGATGATGACCATGTCGGCGGCAGGGTCGGCATGGTGGTCCTGGTTGGTGATGCGGTACACATACTCGGGCACCGGAAAACTGGCCGTGGCCAATGACGGTGCCTCGCGCGGCGCATCGTAGGTAAGGGAGAGATTATCGAGCCTGACAGGTCCACCCGACAGCGTACTGAGGCGCACGGTATGGCCGCCCTCTGCCCCCACGGGCAAGACAAAGGTACGCATACAGGAACCGCCTTTGTCGTAGGTACCCAGACTGACGGTCATGGTACCCAGGCTCTGGCCGTCGACTTCGACCTGCGCCACACTCTGCTGCCCCGCAGTGACCACCACCGACAGGCGCACCAGATTGGCGGCAGCCGGGAAGGCCGGCAACGTGTAGTCGCGTGATGCGCCCACGGCTATCGGCGTGCGATCATACAGATTGCGCCCGCCACTGTACCAGGCAAAATCGTCTACCTCGTACAACCAATGATAATCGTCGGACTTGGGATAGACCGAGGCCAAAAACTCATCGGCACTGACTGTCTGCGGTGCCTCATCGGTCTGGGTGAGGAAATAATAGCCATAATCGGAATAAGGATTGCGCGTGCGTGCGAGGACAGCATCGCCCGCCCAACTGACCGGGCCCTGGGCGTAAAACAAGCGGCGCCCATCGACCACGCAGAGTGGCACCTCGCGCAAATCGTCGGTATCGGCAAGATAGTCGGCACGGAGAATCTCTTCCTGCAAGGCCCCGCCATATCCGTAGACCTTGACGCGGGAGAGGTCAGAGAAGCCCGCCTGACGAATGAGCGACTCGGTGAGCTGGTAGACACCCGATTCGGATACCCGTATCTTGGCCCACTTGCCCGTGGCAAGGACAGAATGGGGGGCATAACGACCACTGCCCGAAGCACGGGTGGCCACGGTGGCACCACGCCGGGACGGGACCGCTACAGGACGCGACTGTATATCGAGCATGAAACTGACCAACACCTGCCAGCGGCCGTCGCGAACCACAAACGGGGAGAAAGAGATGTCGAGCCACCCCTCGCGACGACTCACACCTATCTGCTGGCTGACGACGGGGAACGGGGGCAGCGGGTCGGCAGACAATGCCTTGTATCGGGCAATGTCGGCCAATGTCATATCGATAAACTCGGGATAGGCAATGGAAACCGTATAAGTGCTGTCGGCATAGTGTGCGCCGATCGGCACGGAGCATGAGAAGCGGGGCAGCATCGAGTCAATCCGAATCTCCTGAGCCGTGAGGTTGTAGAACCGCTGTGCCGATGCAGCGACACAGAGCAGGCAGAGCAGCAACCATGTTGCCATCAGCCTGCGCATACTATGGTGATTCGTATGGACCAATGCGGTAAACATTCGTTTCAAATACCGGTTTCGGCTCCGCCCCTCTGCCTATACGCGCGGGCCGGAAACCGCTTACTTACAATTGAAATCAAGCACTCTTCGCTCCTCGATATAGCCTTCGAGATGGTCTCCGATGTGTACCGGACCCACTCCGGCAGGCGTACCCGTGTAGAGGATATCTCCTGTCTTGAGGGTGACATAACGGCTGATATAGGCAATCAGTCTGTCTATACCGAAAAGCATATCAGCCGTACACCCCTGCTGCACGGTCTGGCCATTGATGTCGAGGTGGAAGCGGAGAGCCTGCACGTCCAGAAACTTGGACTTGTCCACCCAGTCGCCGATGGCCGCCGCGCCGTCAAATCCCTTGCACAACTCCCACGGATGGCCAGCCGCACGCAGCCGTTGCTGCCACTCGCGTGCCGTAAAGTCTATTCCCACCGTCACGGCATCGTAATAGCGGTGGGCAAAACGCTCCGAGATAGATTTGCCGAGCCTGCTGATGCGTACCACCACCTCGGTCTCATAGTCGATACGCCCCATGAAATCGGGGATGAAGAAGGGTTTGTGACACTTCAGGAGCGACGAGGCGGCCTTGGTGAAAATCACCGGCTCCTCTGGTTGATATAACGTACCGTCCAGTTCTTTATTGTGCTGGAGGTAGTTCATTCCGACAGCAAATATGGTCATATCTCTTTTCTCATTAATCGGGCGCATACGGCGCACCGTACCGCCACAAAGGTACAAAAAAATGGCCTAACGGCATAGAGAATCCGGCACATTTGTGAGAAATTCACCGCCGCCGACAAACAATTTGATGGCAGACAGCTTGGCTAAATGCCGCATTTAGCCCACCTAAATGCCACGTTTAGGAAGCCTAAATGCCATGTTTAGCTCAACCAAGATGATTCTGCCTGCTCTCACAAGGTATCTGATTGCGCTGAAAAAAGCCTAAAATTGGGGGACGATAATGTTTTTTACACCTCCGAAGTCGGCAAATCAGAAATATTATACCTAACTTTGCATAAGTTGGGTTGCACCGCAGCCATTAGAGCAAGCTCTATGACATGCGATGGGCATGATTATATAAGATGTTTAAGGATAACACCATCATGGAAATGGAAACTGACAGAATCATTTTAAGACGCTGGCAAGAGGAGGATGCGGATGCACTCTACCGCTATGCGTCGGACGCAGAGGTGGGACCGCGTGCCGGTTGGCCGCCTCACCAGTCGATAGAATCGAGCAGGAGTATCATCCGGAACCTTTTCACCAACGACCGCACATGGGCCGTGGTCTGGAAAGCTACCCATGAGCCCATCGGCTGTATAGGATACCTCTTGGCACCCGACAGCCACATCCCCTTAGGCGACAAAGAGGCCGAGGTGGGCTACTGGATTGGCCGCCCCTACTGGAACAAGGGCATCTGCACGGAGGCTTTGCGGCTGTTGGTGGACTATTGTTCGCACACGATGGGCTTCAAGACGCTGTGGGGCACCCACTTCACAGACAACCGTGCGTCGGGGAGGGTGATGGAGAAATGCGACTTCTCCGATACGGGCCGCACACAGCACTGCAGCGACCTGTACGGCGGCAATATCAAGCCCGTAAGAGTACTGAAACTATCAATAAATAGTTGATAGTGAAAGAAAAAGCAGCGAAAAAACTTGGTGCATCCAACAAAAAGTAGTACCTTTGCACCGCAATTTCGGAAAATCCGATGCATTCGAGGGCGTTCGGGGTTGTGATTAAGGCCCGTGTGACGCTCGAAGAACGTAATGTTGCAACGTATCAATTAATCAATTCATTAAAATCATGTATTTAGACAAGACCAAGAAAGAGGAGATTTTCAATCAGTACGGCAAGTCAGCTACCGACACCGGTTCTGCAGAGAGCCAGATTGCGCTGTTTACCTATCGTATCGCACACCTTACCGAGCACGTGAAGGAGCATCACAAGGACTTTGTGACCACCCGTTCGCTGACACAGCTCGTTGGTAAGCGTCGCGCCCTGCTCGATTATCTGTACAAGATTGACATCAACCGCTACCGCGCCATCATCAAGGCCCTCGGTCTCCGCAAGTAAGAAACATTGCCCGGACCAACACCAGGCAAAAACAGCAAGAGGCTACATCGATACCTTTATCGGATGTAGCCTCTTGTCGTTTATCCCAAATCGGGCATTAGCGTTATGATGATAACAACTCTTGTTTTTGAACAGATGTTTCTACGTTTTGAGGGCGCAATGGGTTCCATTGTAACCGAAAAACGGAAAGGCAGATGACAAAAAGAAAGTTTGTTTGCGCATAATAGTCTAATGGCCGATTGGGGATTATATGGGCTCGGGGTATATCTCCCGCAACGGCCGCATGACGAAATCGCGCTGGTGCATCAGCGGATGCGGAATCTTCAGGTCAGGCTCGTCCACATGCCAGTCGTCATAGAGCAGCAAGTCTATGTCGATGACTCTGTCGTGGTAAATGCCGTCGACCGATTTGCGCGTCCTCCCCAACTCCTGTTCTATGCGGCGTGTCACTTCGAGCACCTCTCTGGGCTGCAGGGTGGTCGTGCAGCACACACAGGCGTTGAGAAACAGGTTGTCAGACTCAAATCCCCACGGCTTGGTCTCCATCAGGGATGACTGCCGGCAGACCGCACCCACCCTTTCGGCCAGCAACGCGATGGCCTGACGGATGACAAGGGAACGGTCGCCGAGATTGGAGCCGAGACTGAAGTAGACGGTATGGCTAATCATTGAGGATAAGCATAGCATCGCCGTAGCAGCCGAACATGAATCCGTTCTTGACAGCCATGTCGTATGCTTCCATCACCAGTTCGTAGCCGCCAAATGCAGCGGTCTCCATCAGCAAGGTGGAGTACGGGTGGTAGAAGTTGGCAATCATCGAGTCGGCAAGGCCGAAGTCGTAGGGCGGGAATATGAACTTGTTTGTCCAACCCTCGTAAGCCTTGAGCATACCATCGGTTCCCACGGCTGTCTCGGTAGCTTTCACCACACTCGTGCCCACCGCACAGACATGTTTTCCGCTTCGCTTGGCGCCGTTGACGATGTCGCAGGCCTCTTGGGTGACAAACATCTGCTCCGAATCCATCTTGTGCTTGGTCAGGTCTTCCACCTCTATGTCGTGGAAGGTACCCAGTCCGCAGTGCAGGGTGATAAACGCCTTCTCAATTCCCTTGATTTCCATGCGCTTCATCAACTCTCTACTGAAGTGAAGTCCTGAAGCCGGAACGGTTACACCACCCTCATTTTTGGCAAAGATACACTGGAAGTCGTCCAAGTCCTCTGCCGTACCGTGGGGATTCTCACGGCGATCGATGATATAGCGTGGAAGCGGCGCTTCGCCCAATGCAAAAAGCTCACGCTTGAATTCGTCATGGGGACAATCGTAGAGGAAACGCAACGTGCGGCCACGGCTGGTGGTATTGTCGATAACCTCGGCCACCATTGTGCCCGACTCGTCAAAAAACAGTTTGTTTCCAATCCTTATCTTGCGGGCAGGCTCTACCAACACATCCCAGAGGCGCATCTCCTCGTTCAGTTCGCGGAGCAGGAAGACTTCTATCTTGGCATCGGTCTTCTCTTTGGTGCCGTAAAGGCGAGCGGGGAAAACCTTGGTATCATTGAAAACGAAGGTATCGCCCTCGTCAAAGTAGTCGAGGACATTGCGAAAATCCAAATACGCACCCTCGATGGGCTTACCCTCCTCATCGCGCTTGTACATGTCGATGGTCTGCGACTTGCGGTGCAGCACCATGAGTCGACATTCGTCACGGCGCGTGATGCGGAACTCGCCTTTGGTGCCGTCGTCGTTGGTAAACTCATGAACGATACTATGCGGATACAGGGCTATCTGCTCTTCCGGTAACTTGAATTTGAATTGAGAAAGTTTCATTTATATAGTCGTTTCTATTTCTTGTTTGTCTAACCAGTCTTGGAAATGATCATAATCCACGCATTTGGCAATATCAAAATCGCCCACGCGGGTGCGCCGGAGCGCCGTAAGATAGGCACCGCTACCCAGCGCACGCCCCAAATCGCGTGCCAAGGCCCGTATATAAGTTCCCTTACCACAGGTCACACGGATGGAAGCCTGCATGGATGCGGGTTCAAAGTGCAGCAATTCGATGGCATCGATGCGCACTTTCTTGGGTTTCAGCACCACTTCCTCTCCCGCCCGGCGCAGCGAGTAAGCCCGCTCACCACCCACTTTGCATGCACTGTAAGTAGGGGGAACCTGCTCAATGTCGCCCACAAATCCGGCCAAAGCCTCACGCAACGCCTCTTCGGTAATATGCGCAGTGGGGAAAGTGGCATTCACCTCATGCTCCATGTCGTAGCTGGCCGTGGTAGCCCCCAACTGCAGGGTGGCTTCGTACTCCTTGGTATGCGCCTGCAGCGTCTCTATCTGTTTGGTACACTTTCCTGTACAGAGTACAAGGACACCGGTGGCCAGCGGATCAAGTGTCCCTGCATGCCCTATCTTTACCCGATGCCCCAGTGTATGTGACAACAGGTAACGTACATGTGCCAAGGCTCCGAAGCTGGACAATCTGTAAGGCTTGTCGATGGCAAAGATTTCTCCTGTACGAAAGTTCATCAGTCTACCATTTGCAAGTTCACACCCAACAGTCCGCAAAGGATAATGACCAGACCCACCACGATGCGGTACCATCCGAAGGCTGCAAAGCCATAGCGTGTGACATAGTTGATAAAGAACTTGATGGCAAGGATGGCTACGATAAAGGCAACCACCGAACCGAGCAAAAGCATTTCCAGATTGTTTCCCTGACTCAGCACAGAGGCCTCGCCGCCCTTTATCATCTTAAAGGTCTCCAGACACGTGGCACCGAACATCGTCGGTACGGCCAGGAAGAACGAGAACTCGGCCGCGGCCTTGCGTGTGAGTCGTTGGGACATTCCTCCCACAATGGTCGACATCGACCGCGACACGCCCGGTATCATGGAGATGCACTGGATAAGGCCAATGACGAAGGCACGCTTATAGGTAAGTTGCGTATGCTCGCTTCCCTTGTTGAAGATGCGGTCGCAGAAGAGCATGAAGACACCTCCCACTATCAGCATCCATGCCACAAGGCTCACATTGCCAAGATTTTCTTCAATCAAGTCGTTGAATGCCAAGCCCAACACGACAGCCGGCAACACGCCGACAACCAATCGGGCATAGAAATCGAACATCGCCTGCCAATAGGTCTTGCCTTGACGGCCCGCCTCGGGATAAAAGAAGCGCCGCCAGTAAAGACAAATGACCGACAAGATGGCTCCAAACTGGATAATGACGGTGAAAGCCTTGACAAAGGGTGTACTCTCCACACCCAAGAGGCTTTGGGCAATAATCATGTGGCCCGTGCTCGACACAGGAAGAAACTCTGTGAGTCCCTCCACTATCGCTATGATGACAGTCTGCAAGATATCCATAAGCTACTTAGCAGGCTGGTCGGTGTCTTTGGGCTTGCGGACAATCGCGTAGACCATCGATACAAAACCTATGAAACACATTACGGGAGCCACTTTGATACGCATGGCGCTGAATATCTCAGGGTCGTAAGCCTCATCGGTAGAGCCACCGCCCGCCATCAGTACGAAGCCGAGTATTACGACCAGCATTCCTGCCGCGAGTAAGATAAAATTGACCTTGTCAAATGCAAAATTCTTCTTGTCCATTATTGTCTTAATTTATAATAGGAAAAAACGATAGGTGTCAGATTTTGTACAAATCGCCGGCCTTCATGCGCAGGAACTTGTTGACAGAGATGCCTGCACAGAATGCGGTGATGATAATACCGAAGAGGAAGACCGTCGCTCCCGTCACGGCCATAACCTGCCACGTGAGCACGGTGAGTATATCGGGCTCGTAGTTGTACAACGCCCATACACAACCGCCCAAAGCCATACAGGCCAACAGCGCGGCCAGCAGGCCGATACCCACTGCCTGACGCACAAAGGGACGGCGGATGAATCCCCATGAAGCCCCGACGAGCTTCATCGTATGGATAGTAAAGCGCCGGGCATAGATGCCCAGACGTACAGTATTGTTAATCAACGAAAACGACACGAATGTCAACAGCACGGCCAATACCAGCAAGGCGATACTTACCTTGGCCAAGGTGCGGTTCACACTTTCCACCAAGTCTTTCTGATAGGTGATTTCGCTCACTTTAGGATATTTGCGCAGCTCTGCCGATATCCAACGCAGCGAGTCGTTGTTGGCATAATCGGCATGCAGGGTCAGCTCCACCGAAGCGAGAAAGGGATTGACACCTCCCGTGAACTCAGTGGGATCGCTTCCCAGCGCCTTGGTCTGCTCCCGCAGCGCCTGCTCCTTGCTCACAAACTGCAGATGCTTGATATAAGGGCGCTTGTCGAGCTTGGTACACAGCCGCTTGGCCTCGGGCGTTGTCATGTCCTGCTCCAAAAGCATCGTGATGACCAGGTTCTCTTTGACGTAGGCCGAGGTGTTGCGTGCCGTCAGCACAGAGAGCACCACCACACCGAGCAAAATAAGCACCAAAGCGGTGCTGATACATAGAGTTACGGCCTGCAGACCTTGCCGGCTGCGGGCCTTTGACCGTTTTTTCACCATTCTAAAGAGGGTATAATACACCTAATTTTATGCAAAGGAACAAAAAAAAATAGGATTGAGCAACGGTTTAACGAGCATTAACGCATATCGTGGTTCTTTTTGGCTACCTTTGCAGCCATGAGTACATATTTACACGCATCTCCCATCTACGGCCCTGTGCACAGCCGGCGCTTGGGCCTGTCGTTAGGAATCAATCTGTCGCCACGTGACGGCAAGTGCTGCTCGTTCGACTGTATCTATTGCGAATGTGGATTCAACCACGAGCGTATCGCCCACCAGCCTCTTCCCACACGGACCGAGGTGGCAACCACCCTCGAAGCCACACTCCGGCGCATGGCCGATGAGCAGCGTCTGCCCGACGACATCACCTTTGCCGGCAACGGCGAACCCACCATGCACCCCATGTTTGCCGATATCGTGGCAGACACTGTGCGGCTGCGCGACCGATACTGTCCCGATGCACAGCTATCGGTGCTGAGCAACGCCACCCGGCTGCATCTGCCCGAGGTACGCAAAGCGCTCATGCTGGTAGACCGCAACATCCTGAAGCTCGACACCGTGGACAACGACTATATCCGCCGCGTCAACCGACCCGTGGGCCACCGCTACAGCACCGAAGAGACAATAAGATGGATGCAGACATTCAATGGGCACGTCATCATCCAGACCCTGTTCATGCACGGCACGATAGACGGGGAGGACGTGAGCAACACGGCTGCCTCTTACGTGACACCGTGGATAGAGGCTGTCAAGGCTATCAAGCCACAGAGCGTGATGATTTACACCATCGACCGCGACACACCTGCCCCCGACCTGCACAAAGCCACCCCTGAAGAACTGGATGCCATCCGTCTCCGTGTGACAGAAGCAGGTTTCCCGTGTACGGTGGCCTACTGATGCCATCCCAGATGGCCTTGATAGAGAAGATACTGACGACCGTGTTTATCCGCAACCATGCAGACGCAGCGGATAAACACATTTTTTTGGCCATTCATGTCACATATTCGCACCACATTCGTTTATAGATTGTATAAACGATGGAAATAGAAGAGTTTAACGAGGTCATCACGCCGCTGCGCCCCCTGCTGACACAGAGAGCGCGACAGCTCACACAGGACGCAACCTCTGCAGAAGACTTGGTGCAGGAGGTGATGCTCAAGCTGTGGATGACGCGCCACACCCTGAGCACTCATCCCAACATACGGGCAATGGCGCTGACCATCCTCAGAAACAAGTTTCTAGACGGATGGCGGAGGCAGAGGTTGGAGCCACTCCCCTCTGCAGACATTGAGAGACAGCCCATGGTGACCCCTTCTGCCGACGCACGCAGTGACGTGGCACTCGTCAACACCATTGTCGACCACTTGCCAGAGATGCAGCGTACCATCTTCCGAATGAAAGAGATTGACGGCTACAGCATTGACGAGATTGCACAGATATCGGGATGCTCGTCAGAGGCCATCAGGCAACACCTATCCCGCGCAAGACGAAAGATTAAAGAGATTTTCATCCGCATGACCCGACCCAGATTATGACAGACAACACCCATATACAACAACTGCTCCAGCGATACGATGAGGGCATGACCTCTGAACAAGAGGAAGCCACGCTGAGAAGACTGTTTGCAGAAATGCCGACAGACAGCCTGCCCGAAGAATGGCGTGTCTACAAAGCGATTTTCGGCTACGTAGACCTGCACCGGAAGCCGTCGTCTACCCTCGCTACCGCCCTGCCTCACGCCCGCAAGCGCCTGCGCCCCACCCTATGGAAAGCCTTGGCTACCGCCGCCTGTGCGGCACTGGTACTCTCGGCTGTCATGCACCTGCGGCCGACAACATCTGCCTATGCCGTGATAGACGGCGTGCTCACAGAAGATGCCGGAACCGTACGGGAAGAGGCGCTCAAAGCGCTCGACCTGATGTCGGCCAACCAAGGCGACTGCTTTGATGCACTTCAGGCCATCACCTTCACAGACAACAACCCTAACACCAAATGATATGTACCACAAAACTACAATACTGACCCTCCTCCTGCTCCTGACAGCAGTCTTGGGCAGCCACGCACAGACCGGACTGAAGGTGGAAGAGGTATTCCAGCAGTATGGGCATGCCAAAGGCTGCAAGATGGTAATCATGAACCACGCCCGCCTGCGCGGCTACCAACTCGATGTGTACAAGAGTCTCACTTTCAGACGTGGTGCCTCGCACATTGCGGCGCTGCTCAATGACGACCGACGTGCCGCCAAGAAGATACAGGAAGTGGTGGAGAACGGACAGGTAACCAGCGGTTACTACCAGATGCCGCCACATCCGAAGACCGCCAACCGCTACATACTCTTCAGCTACGACAACCGTGACGGCGGCGTGGTCATTTATATCGAAGGCAAACTCAGTCCGCAGGATATCATGCGGCTCACCGTCAAGCGATAACGGATACTGACAAACAACAGAAATCATCACTTAACAGATATGAAAACAACACTATTGATGGCCGCCATGCTGATACCGATGGTATCGGCGGCACAGACCGACACCACCCTCATCGTGAACAACAAGAAAATCGTCATCAACGACAGTCTGGGGCAGACCCGAATCAGTATATATGGTACTGACGGACAAGGAATGACCAAATTGAAGGAAATCTCTTACATCAACGGGCAGGAGATAGAACAGGTATATGTGTCTTCGCCCTTCTTCCCACAACGCAATAAATACAGACGGCACAACTATCGCAACCATATACCCAGTTTCTACATGGGCATGAGCATGATGTCGGGCGGCTTTATGCATTTCAATGGTGCCACCGGCCTGCACGTCAAGGAAAGCAAGAGCTACGAATGGGGATTGTCGGCTCTCAACTTTGCCTTTCCCCTCAACCGCCAGCGCACCATCGGTCTGAGCGTTTCGATGCAGGCAGGTTTCACTCACCATTCTTTTGAAAGCGGCTACGCGCTCTTCAACAACGACGGGCAGATTTCGGTAGACCCCGTAGAGGTGGAAGGGATGAAAAAGAGCTACATCAGTTACCAATATTGCCGTCTCCCTGTCATCATGGAGTGGCAAAACAAGATAGGTGGAAACACTGCCTACATAGGGGCAGGACTCTCTTTTGAGATACGAGGAAACGAACGATCACGCTACAAATATGGCAAGGAGGTGGTCACTCCCACCCATGATATCAACCTACACACCACAGGTATCAATCTGGAGATACTCGGCGGCTATGCAGGAATCGTCTTCTATCTGCGCTCGTCGCTTACCCCACTCCTGAAAACAGGCTTTGCACCCACGTGCCACACCACCTCTATCGGCTGGGGAGTGGTCTTCTAACAACCCACCGCATGCCCATCAAGGCAGCTGTTATGGGATATGGATAATCTTATGGGTCTGTAACGACAGTTGCCAATGGGGATGACACTTCACAAAGTCGATACACTGCCTCAGGATATCGGCATTGCGCACCGCATCGCCCGTATCGCAGGGCTGTACGCAGCGGCTTTGGGCATGGATGGCGGCATAATCGGGGATGTCATGACAACCGTCGTACACCACTTTGAGTTCTTGGCAGACAGTAATCACGGGGCGGGCATTGGGTACAAACAGATCCTTGGGCGAACAAGTCACCCAGTCCACGCCTGCCGGTACCGGGCGGGTGCCATTGGTCTCCATCGCCACATAGTAACCCGCCGCATGCAACAGGCCGACCAACCATTCATCCACCTGCAAGGTGGGCTCTCCGCCCGTCAGCACCACAAAGCGGCACGCACCTCCCTCCTTGCCCACCCTATCCACTATCTCCTCGCCCGTCATGTCGGCACCCGAGGCAAAATGGGTATCGCAAAAAGGACAGCACAAGTTACAGCCACTGAACCTGACAAACACAGCAGGGCGGCCCGTCCACCGCCCTTCGCCTTGCAAAGAATAAAACAGTTCGTTGATACGGTACGTTTTCCCCATTACACCTTATATTATATATAGCATCAAAGGAGGAACTTGCCATCGATGGGAAACGTCTCATCGTAGGCCTGGGCCACATTGCCCTCGCTCTCGCACACCACAGCGCGATAACAGGCAGCAAACGAGTTGACAATCCACTCTGCGAGATTCTCCGCAGTGGGGTTAAAGGGGAGCAACTCGTTCAGATTGCCGTGGTCAAGGAATCCATGTACCTGCTCCTTGATGTGGGTGAAATCCTCCACCATACCGTCGCGGTTTTTCTCCGTGGTAGCCAGGTACACGGTAATCGTCCAGTTGTGCCCGTGCAGCCTGCTGCACTTGCTCTCATAACTCAGTTCGAGCCTGTGGCAGGCCGAAATCTCCATTGTCTTGGATATGCTGTATATCATAGATGCTCTGTATCTGTCTTTGCCAAAGATATGTAATGGCTTGGCAAAGTTAGCACTATTCTGAGAAATGACCCACCATTTGGGGCGCTTTTTATTGCCGCCGCATCATTTTTTTTGCTTTTTCATTTTCTACAGATGATGTCGGCGGCAATCGCTTACCCTGTCAGACCCAGCCTACTGCGCCTCCAAGTAGAGCACGCGGCTCGCCCAATCGGTGTTGGGGAAATCCTTGAACTTGTGGCTACCGGGAACATCGATGCCGCGCTCCATGAGATAGGCACCGCTGAACACCTTGCCTTCCATCGGCAGCGCCCCTACATCGGCCCTATTGAGCTCGCGAATCTTGTACATGCGATGGGGGTCGAGTCCGGCCATGCGGACACGGGGCAGACGCTCGTCCACATAGGTCTCGAGCTTCCACCAATAGAACACAGCCTTGTCCTTGGCTTCCGACACATACATGAGCGATGCCACATTCAGGCCGTCGTACGGACTAATGAGTCTGTACACATCACCCATCTGCACCACGGGGCGCACCTCCTTGTACTCGGCAATGGCCTTACGGCACTGGGCGCGCTCGGCCACGGTCATCTGACTGGGTTGCAGTTCCATGCCCAGGCGGCCGCTCATGGCCACATCGATGCGATACTTGAGAGGGATGCTGCGCTGGGTCTGGTGATTGGGCGAGGCGCTGATATGCGAAGCCATCGCAATGGCGGGGAAGAAGTGGCTCACGCCCCACTGCATATAGACTCGTTGCAGCGCATCGGTATTGTCGCTGGTCCAGAACTCGTCAAAATAAGGCAGCATACCCCAATTGACCCTGGCTCCGCCGCTGGCACAGTCTTGCATGACCACATCGGGGAACTTGGCCCGGATGCGCTCACACACCTTGCGCAATCCCTGTTCGTAGGCGATATAGAGGTGACTCTGCTCATCGGCCGGGAGATAACGCGACCCATGCGACTGGATAGACATGTTGGCATCCCACTTGATATAGGCTATCTCCGGATAGCGGGTCAAGAGGTTGTCGACGATGCCGAAGACATAATCCTGCACCTTGGGATTGGACAGGTCGAGCACCAACTGCGACCCGCCACGCCCCATCACCAACTTGCGGTTGGGAGCATTGATGATCCAGTCGGGATGCTTGTCGTAGAGTTCGCTGGCCTTGTTGGCCATCTCAGGCTCTATCCATATACCGAATTTCACGCCGTTTTTCTTGGCATCGCGAACCAGCCCCTCTATGCCGTCAGGCAGTTTGCGGGTATCTACCACCCAGTCTCCGAGGGCAGCATCGTCCTTATCGCGCTTGTATTTATTGCCAAACCACCCGTCGTCCATCACAAAGAGCTCGCCACCCATATCTGCGATGTCGGCCATCATCTGGTTCATCTCTGCCTGCTTGATGTCCAAGTACACACCTTCCCAACTGTTGAGCAGCACATCGCGCTCCCGGTCGCCGTGCATGAGGCGGTACTTGCGCCCCCAGCGGTGGAAATTGCGGCTCACCCCACTCTTGCCCTCTACGCTGTAGGTAAGGGCAAGCGGCGGTGTGACAAATGTCTCGCCCTTGCGCAGCCGATACTCAGACTGGTCGGCATTGATGCCGGCTGTGAAGTAATGGTGGTTGGCGTTGAGGGTCTCTACCGTGAGCCGGTAGTTGCCATTGTAGCAGAGGGCGGCACCGATGACATGGCCCGTATTCTCTTGGGGCTTGCCTTCGAGGGAGAACATGATCTCGGCGTGCTCATTCTGGGCGTTGCGGATGGGTGACGTGTTGCTAATGACCAGATTGCCGGGATTGAGGGGTTCCTCTATCAGCCGACACTCGTTGCCCCACGCGCCGTGGAGATGGCTTGCCCACACCCTGCCATAGCGGATGGGCAGACGGGCAGAGGCAAACTGGGTGAGTGTGACCGCAGGCTTCTCCATGCTGGTGATTTCGGTCCATGTCTCGATCATGTCTACATCCTTATAGGCGCGATAGCGCACATCCACGGTCACGGGATAGACCCTGTCGCGCAGGTGGAGCGTGGTCACCGTGGCGTGGGCTTCCTCTGTCACGTCATGCCCGTTGTACAGGAGCTGGGTGGCCAGACTGCCATCGGCATGGCGCATGGCGAATACCGAAGAGCGCACCACATCGGAGCCAAATGCGGGATACACATAGGTGCGCCCGTAATTGGAAAGGAGATTGGGGACATCGCGCTCGTCAAGACGGGGACCAAAATACATGTAGCGAGGCAACTTGTCCTGCACAGCCTCAATGACCAGTGACATCTTGGGGGTCTGCACAGTCAGCCGTTCTGCCATCATCACGGTACACACGGGTACCAGCAAAAGCCATAGAATCAGTCGTTTTTTCATATCGTTTTCATGTTGATTATTCCTATTTCGCACAGTGTATGCCTGCTGCAACCATTAGGGTCTGCGCTGATTTTCGCAGAGCCCAACAACTCGTGCTGGGGTGCAGCCTATTTTCTACAAAGATACGATTTAAAATGACAAGTTCCAAACATAAAAACAAAAAAATTATCCCCCTATCGTTTCTTTTGCAAATCCATATAGCTAATTCCTTATTTACAAATATGGGATAAAGATTGACACACTCCCTATTGTGCCCTCACCCTATCCCTCTCCCACGTGGCGAGGGAACCCCTGCTATATCCATCCACATTTAACCCAAATCGGTCCTTAGCGTTATGATGGTAACAACTCTTGTCTCTGAACAAAAGAGAGTTTGTTGGCGCATAATAGTCTAATGGACGATTTAGGTTTAAGATAGAGTGAGGGCACTGACTGCCACATCCGCGAAACGTAAATGCCATGATTAGCGCGCCAAAGGTGGCATTTACGAGGTCTAAACGCCACCTTTAGCCTTTACAAGTGCCAAGTACGGGAATGACGGGAATAATAAAATCCCCTGCCGGCATCGGTTGTCGGAAGGGGATTGTCTGTCTGTTTGCTGGCACAACGGAGCATCAATAGATAACGATGGTGCGGCCTTCAAACTTATACTTGATCTTGCCGGTAGCCGACAAGGCCTGCAATATCTCGTGGATGCCCTGCTTCTGACGGTCAAAGTTGCCATAGAAGCGCATCGACCTGACTTCGGGACGTTCCACCCGGATGCTGACGTTGTAGCTACGCTCCAACTCGATGATGATGTCCGACAATGGCCGCTCGTCGAAGAACAGGTACCCGTTGGTCCACTGCATCGTGTTGGCCGCAACCATAGACTCCACCTTCATCTCGCCCGTCTTCTTGCTGAGGGTTGCCCGTTCGTTGGGGCTCAAGAATATCTCGTCCTCGTCACGGAGCAGGTTGGTGAGCGATACCTTGCCCTCTATCAGTGTCACGGTCACCACATCGTCCTTGGGATAGTCGCGGAAGTTGAACTTGGTGCCCAGCACCTTCAGACGGAGCTCGTTGGTGTAGACATAGAACGGCAGGCGATCGTTGCGCTTGACATCAAAATAGCCCTCACCCTCGAGCAATACGGCACGCTGCTCCATGCCGAAGCCCTGCGAATAACACATACGGCTGCCGGCATTGAGCCATACCAGTGTGCCGTCGGGCAGATAGAGCTTGGTACGCGACCCCTCAGGAGCCTCTACCACCACATCGGCAAACTGCTGTTTCACATTCTGCGCCCCCTCCCAGTAACAGAAGTAGGAGATGCAGCATACCAGCACCACAGCCGCCGCATACCCTATCCAGCGATAATGGCGGGTGGGAGCCTCAAGCTGGGCCTCTTGCTGGGCAGCGTGGGTGCCAGCCACACGGGCGCGGAACAGCGAGAAGGCCTTGGCCTTGTCGAACGGCGCGTCGGCAGCACGACTCAGCTGGTCGAACCATGCCTCCTGCCGTCGCAGGAAGTATCGCTCGTTGACCGAAGACTTGGCCACCCAGGCCTTCAGTCGACCCACCAGATCCGGCTGGCAGTTGCCTTGCAGATAATCGGTGATAATGATGTCTATCGTTTCTCTTTCTTTCATCCTTTGTAATTGTATGACATAAAATTTTCATGGAAGGGTAGTGAGAAAGAGATAAAAAAGCATAAAATGTTTCTTTATGTCTTTCCTTAAGATGGTCAGTGCATTCTTGATGTGATACTTGACCGTATTGGTCGATATTCCCATCTCGGACGCTATCTGTGCGTACTTCTTTTCTTCTACTCGACTTTTCCTGAAAACGGTTTCACATTCTTTAGAGAGTTTGTTGACCGAACCGATGATGGTTTCCTCCATCTCACGGCCCAGCATCTTGTCCAACGGACTGTCTTCCAACGGTGTCTTCTCTGGCACGTTGCCATCGATAAGATCGGCAATGTGTATCTCATGCACGCTGTTCTTGGACAACAGATAGTTGACACAGCGGTTTCGCACAGCCCGAGACAAATACGAGCGCAGGGAAGTGGATATGACCAACGTCTCACGTATCTCCCACAAGTGGAAAATCATGTCTCCGACAATGGTCTCGGCGGTAAAGCGGTCTTTCACATAGCTGTTGGCCACATAGCAAAGAAAGACATAGTGCTGGTCATACAGCTCGCTGTACGCACGCTCGTCTCCCTGCTTGAGCCGTTCTATGAGCTTTGCATCTGTTAGTTCCATTACCTGATTTACTTACCGCCTAAAGCATTGACTGGCAGATATTGTACTTGATAGATTCCAAACCGCCTCCCCTTCTTTTGGGAGCGGGTACAATCTCCGACTATGCCGCAAAGTTACTAATTATTTTTAACAAACACGGAAAAATGTTTGAAAAATATGAGACTCAGACATTTTTTTAACGTAGAAAAATCACAACAGTATACAATCATGCACTACCATAGCCGTGCCCGGACAATATAGGCTCACTCTTCGGTGAAATCGACGTACTCTCCCTCGTCCTTGGAAAAAATCTTGCGGTTGGCCGTCTGTGGGTCGCGCCGGTCTTCTACGTGCTCCTTGGTCTTGCCGGCAGACTGCTGTCGGCCACGCGCTGTCTGCGGACGCGAACCGCCAAACAGTTTACGGACAAAATTGAGCACCAGTCCTATGCCCAACAGGAATATGACAGCACCTACTATTATAAGGACAAACAGAAACTTGAGGAGAATCATGCCTTGCAACGTCTACAGTTGAGGAAAACCGACAGCGCGACATACCAAGCGATAACAAGCGAAAGCCCGGTGATGCCGCACAAGAGCAGCAAGGGAAGACAGCTGAACAGGAAGATGTAACGCACCTCGTTGCCTCTCCAGCCCCAGTGCTTGAACTTGAGCGCAAACATGGGTATCTCGGCCACCAACAGCCAGCAGCTCAGACATACCATCGTCAGCACCAATGCGAATCCCCACGGCTGCGACTCGATCCAGCTACCGCCACCTACGAGGAAAGCACCCCAAAACAGGGCGTTGGCAGGGGTCGGCAACCCGATGAATCCCATGCTCTGGCGCTCGTCAAGGTTGAACTTGGCCAACCGCAATGCGGAAAATGCCGCCATGACAAAAGCAAAAAAGGGAATCAGTGTCTGCACAGGAGATAAAAAAGAGGGATAATCGAGCAAGAGAAGCTCGGTAAAAATGATGGCCGACGGGGCAAATCCGAAGGTGATATCGTCTGCCAACGAGTCGAGTTCCTTACCGATAGGCGACGAGACATGAAGCAACCGGGCGCTCATGCCGTCGAAAAAGTCGAAGACAGCACCCACCACCATCCACACCAGCGCCAGTTGGATATCCGTATAAAGCGCATAGGTAGTGGCTATGCAACCCGAAACAAGGTTGCAGCACGTAAGCAGGTTGGGGATATTCCTCTTCAGGAGATTGGCCATAGTCTTATGCTTTGAGTTTGGCGATGACGGTCTGGTCGCCGGTGGTGTACTGCCCCATCTTCACACACACCTCTGTGCCTACGGGCAGGTAAACATCCACACGGGAGCCGAACTTGATGAAGCCAAGGTGCTCGTCGATGAAACACTCCTCGCCTTCCTTGGCATAAGTGACGATACGGCGTGCCACTGCACCCGCTATCTGGCGGCAGAGGATGTCAGTCCCCTCGGGCGTGGTAATCATGATGTCCGCATGCTCGTTCTCCTCACTGGCCTTGGGCAGCCAAGCCTTGTGGAAATTGCCGTTGAAATGGCGCACAAACTTCACCTGACCATCCACGGGGAACCAGTTGGCATGCACATTAAACAGGCTCATGAAGATGGAAATCATGAGACGACGGTCGTGGAAATACTCGTTCTCCTCCACTTCCTCTATCACCACTACCTTACCGTCGGCAGGTGCCACCACCAGTTTCTCGGTATCCTCGCTGTTGAAATAACGGATAGGACAACGGAAGAAGTTGAGCACGACACAATAGACAGCGCCAAAGACAGTGACAAACGCCCAGAACGGTATCTTGGTGTCGAACGAACGGTGCAACAGCAACGCGATGGCAGCTATCAGGATAAACCCGTAGATGAGCGTGTCGGTACCTTCGCGGTGTATGCGTATTTTCTTCAGTTTCTTTATTCTTTTACCCATAATGATATGCTGTATATAGCTTTCTGCAAAGGTACGTCTTTTTTGCCGATGTCACAAATATTTAGCATTTTTCTTTTGGTCATGTCGCTAAATTACCGTAACTTTGAACCTCAAAATCATGTATCTCTTGTTCAATTGTTATGGAAGATTTCGTACATTTACACGTCCACACCCATTATTCTATCCTCGACGGCCAGTCTAAAGTACCCCGACTGGTGGACAAGGCCGTGGCCGACGGCATGCGGGGCATGGCCATCACCGACCACGGTGTGATGTACGGCATCAAGGAGTTCTCGGACTATTGCGAGAAGGTGAACAAGGGGCGCAAGAAGGAAGGCCTGCCTCCCTTTAAGCCCATCTTTGGCTGCGAGATGTACGTCGCCCGCCGCCGCAAGGAGGACAAGGTGAAGGAGTTGGGCGACAATGGCGGCTACCACCTTATCGTCTTGGCCAAGAACTATGAGGGTTACAAGAACCTCATCCGCCTCGTGTCGCGCGCCTGGACAGACGGCTACTATTACAGACCGCGTACTGACCGCGAAGACCTGGCCAAATACCATGAGGGACTCATCGTCTGCTCGGCCTGTATTGCAGGAGAGATTCCGGCAAAGATTCTGAAAGGCGACATGGACGGAGCCCACGAGGCCTGCCGATGGTACCACGAGGTGTTTGGAGACGATTTCTATCTGGAGCTTCAGCGCCATGAGGTGAAAGACCCGACCATCGTGGCCAACCGGGAGACTTTCCCGCTCCAGCAAAAGGCCAACCGCGTGCTGATCGAGATGGCACGCGAGCAGGGTATCAAACTGGTTTGTACCAACGACTGCCACTTCGAGGACCGCGACACGGCCGAGGCCCACGACCACCTGCTCTGCCTCTCCACGGGCAAGGATCTCAACGACCCCAACAGAATGCGCTACTCCAAGCAGGAGTGGTTTAAGACGAGGCAGGAGATGAACGACATCTTCGCCGATGTGCCCGAGGCGATGGCCAACACGCTCGAGATACTCGACAAGGTGGAGATGTACAGCATCGACCACGGCCCCATCATGCCCTTCTTCCCCATCCCCGCATCATTCGGTACCGAGGAGCAGTGGCGGGAAAGGTTCAGCGAGGAAGAACTGTTCCGCGAGTTCACTTCCGATGAAAACGGCAACAACCCCATGCCCGTCGAGGAGGGACAGAAAGTCATCGACCGACTGGGGGGCTACGACAAGATCTACCGCATCAAGTTCGAGGCCGACTACCTGGCCCACTTGGCCTACGAGGGAGCCAAAGAGCGCTATGGAAACCCGCTTCCGGAGGACGTAAAGGAACATATCAACTTCGAGCTGCATGTGATGAAGACGATGGGATTCCCCGGCTACTTCCTCATCGTGTCCGACTTTATCAATGCGGCACGCAAAGAGCTCGGCGTATGGGTAGGTCCGGGCCGCGGCTCGGCGGCAGGTTCGGTGGTGGCCTACTGTCTTGGCATCACCCAGATAGACCCCATGAAGTACGACTTGCTGTTTGAGCGTTTCCTCAACCCCGACCGCGTGAACCTGCCGGATATCGATACCGACTTCGACGACGACGGACGAGGCAAGGTGCTGCGGTGGGTGATGGACAAATACGGCCATGAGAACTGCGCACATATCATCACCTACCAAGCGATGGCCACCAAGAACTCGATCAAGGACGTGGCGCGCGTGGAGAAACTGCCTCTGGACAAATCGAATGCGCTCTGCAAGGCCATCCCAGACCGTCTGCCGGACGGCATGAAGATGAATCTGACCAACGCCATCAAGGCCACGCCGGAACTGCGTGCTGCCGAGGCTTCGGCCGATCCACAGGAACGCAACACCATCAAGTACGCCAAGATGCTGGAAGGAACGGTGCGCGGTACGGGAATCCACGCCTGCGGCTTCATCATCTGTCGCAACCCCATCAGCGACTGGGTGCCGGTATCGACCGCCGACGACCCGGATTTCCCCGAATTCAAGACCGCTGTGACCCAATATGACGGGCATGTCATCGAGTCAACCGGCCTGATCAAGATGGACTTCCTTGGCCTTAAGACCCTCTCGGAGTTGAAAGAGGCGGTGAAAAACGTGAAGCAGACGATGGGTATCGACGTGGACATAGACCGCATCCCCATCGACGACGAACTTACCTACAAACTCTACCAAGAGGGAAGAACCATCGGAACCTTCCAGTTTGAGTCGGTGGGCATGCAAAAATATCTCCGCGAACTGCATCCCACGGTGTTTGAGGACCTCATAGCCATGAACGCCCTCTACCGTCCGGGGCCAATGGACTACATACCCGACTTCATCAAGCGCAAGCACGACCCCTCGCTGGTGACCTACGACATCCCCTGCATGGAGAAGTATCTCAAAGACACCTACGGAATCACGGTGTATCAAGAGCAGGTGATGCTTCTCTCGCGACAGTTGGCCAACTTCACACGAGGCGAAAGTGATGCGTTGCGTAAGGCGATGGGTAAAAAGAAGAAGGACATCGTAGATGCCATGAAGCCCAAGTTTATCAAACAGGGACAGGAAAACGGCCACGACCCGAAAGTTCTGGAAAAGATATGGGGCGACTGGGAGAAGTTTGCATCGTACGCATTCAACAAATCGCACGCCACTTGCTACTCCTGGGTGGCCTATCAGACGGCCTACATGAAGGCGCACTACCCTGCCGAGTTCATGGCTGCCATCATGACACGCCGTAAGAACGACATCAAGGAAATCACGAAGCTCATGGATGAGTGCCGGACGTATAATGTACCGACGTTGGGGCCCGACGTGAACGAGAGTTACGAGAACTTCGGTGTGAACAAGAAGGGCGAAATACGTTTCGGTCTGGCTGCCATCAAGGGTATGGGAGAGGCAGCGGCAGCGGCCATCATCTCCGAACGAGGCAAGAATGGTCCCTTCCGCGATATATACGACTTCGCCGAGCGCGTAGACTTCAGGAACGTGAACCGAAAGGCATTTGAAAGCCTTGCCTACAGTGGTGGATTCGACAGCTTCGGACTGAAACGGGAGCAGTATTTCGCCCCATGCGGCAAGGACGACACCTTCCTCGACGCACTCGTAAAATACGGGCAACGATTCCAAGAGGAGCAGGCAGAGGCCGCCAACTCGCTCTTCGGCATCGGAGGCGTGGAGATTGCCCGTCCCCATCCGTCGAAGGCCGAGGCTTGGAACACCATCGAGCGGCTTAACAAAGAGCGGGAACTGGTGGGCATCTACCTTTCTGCACACCCGTTAGATGACTATGAAATCGTACTCAAGCACTTCTGCAACACGCCCTGCACCGCCCTGCAGGGCCGCGACACCAATCTCCAAGAACTTGCCAAGGTCCAGGAAGTCACTTTTGGTGGTATCGTGACCAATGTCAATGAGCGATTCTCTTCAAGGACCAACAAGCCCTTTGGAATCGTGACGATAGAAGACTATAACGGATCGGGTGAATTTTCCCTCTTTGACGAGGAGTGGGCACGATGGAGCGGTATGCTGAAAAAAGAGTATTCGATACGGGTGACAGCCAAGTGCGTGGAGCGATTCAGAGACAGCGGCAACTACCGGTTGGCTATCCAACAAATCAGTTTCCTGGAAGATGTAAAGACGCGAGACATGCAGCGCTTCGTCATATCTGTGGAGAGCGACAAGGTGGACGACACCACCGCCAACGACCTGCTTACCCTTATCGAGAAGTGTGCAGGTCCCATACCACTCTATCTGAGACTCTGCCATGCCGAAACCCATACAGACGTGATGATGCGCGCCAGAGAGAAGGGAGTGAACGTGACCAAGGAACTGCTCAATTTCCTCGACTCCACCCCGTCCATGTCGTATAGTGTATCGTGACGGACATCAGCTGCTTATGATAAAGAAAACAAAATCATCGCATGAAATTTGCATCTGACAAGATAAATGCGTACTTTTGCAGCATAATTCGAACACATAAACATTTATAGACAATGGAAGTAAAGATAACCAACGAGAACTTTGAGAGTTACAAGAACGGCGAACTGCCTTTGGTGGTAGACTTGTGGGCTACATGGTGCGGTCCTTGCCGCGCAATCGCCCCCATTATCTCTGAACTCGCCAACGAATATGACGGCAAGATTGTCGTAGGCAAGTGCGATGTGGAAGAAAACGACGATATTGCGATGGAGTTTGGCGTGCGCAACATCCCCACCATTCTCTTCTTCAAGGGTGGCCAGCTGGTCGACAAGTTTGTAGGAGCAGCTTCAAAGTCGACCATAGAAGACAAATTCAAGGCGCTTCTGTAATCCCTTTACTGAAAAAAAGACAAGAGGGGTAGGCTTTTGACCATAGTCAGGAGCCTGCCCCTTTTCGGTATTTGTCAGAAAGAGAGGATACGGGAGCCGTCAGCTTCCTCGGTAATGGTCACCCGTACCGTTTCTTCCGGCAATATATCCTCTACCAGTTCCGGCCACTCCAACAGGCACAGATGCCCGCTGTAAAAATAATCCTCATACCCCATATCATAGACTTCCTCCACACGTTTGATACGGTAAAAGTCGAAATGATAGACCGGTTCCCCGGCAGCGTTGGTGTACTCGTTGACCAAGGCGAATGTGGGTGAAGTGATGACATCCTCGACACCCATCGTCTCGCAGAGAGCCTTGATAAACGTGGTCTTGCCGGCTCCCATGCCGCCAAAGAAAGCAATGACATGCGCATCTGCCGTCTCTGCGGCAAACTGACGCGCCGCCTGATGGATGGTTTCTAACGATTCTATTCTTATCTGTTTCATATCTGTTTATCTTTTACGTGATTTCAGCGTTACCAGTGGCACCAACATCTCTTCCATCGAGATGCCTCCGTGCTGGAAAGTGTTCTTGTAATAAGACACATAGTAGTTGTAATTGTTGGGATAGGCAAAGAATGCGTCTCCCGTGGCAAAGACGTAGGCCGTACTCAGATTAGGCGTTGGCAACTGAGCCTGCTTGGGATTCTTGATGACGAAAACCTCCTTAGGGTCGTAGCTCAGATTCTTGCCCAGCTTGTATCGGAGATTGGTGTTGGTGTTACGGTCTCCGATGATTTTAATCGGTTTCGAGGCCCGTATGGAACCGTGGTCTGTGGTAATGATGACCTTGTAGTCGGTCTGTGCCAACGCCTTGAGGAGTTCTGCCATGACAGAGTGCCTGAACCAGCCGATGGTCAAGTTGCGATAGGCAGACTCGTCGCTGGCAAGTTCCCGAATCATCTTAGACTCGGTCCTGGCATGAGAGAGCATATCGATGAAATTGATCACCACCACATTGAGGTCATATTCCTTGCTCCCACGGATGCGGTCAAGGAATTTCTCTGCACCGGCAGAGTCGTTGATCTTATGATAGGAGAACGTGTCGTGCCTGCGATAGCGGTCGATCTGTGTCTGTATCAGAGGTGCCTCATTGAGGTTCTTGCCCTCTTCCTCATCCTCATCCACCCAGAGATCGGGAAACATGCTCGCTATCTGGTTGGGCATCAAGCCGCTGAAGATGGCGTTGCGGGCATATTGTGTGGCGGTGGGAAGGATGCTCATGTACATATCTTCCTCTATCTCGAACATATCGCCCAACTCTTGTGCCAGCATCCGCCATTGGTCGTAGCGGAAATTGTCGATGACGATGAAAAAGAGTTTTTCTCCTGCGTTGAGCAGAGGGAAAACCTTTCGCTTGAAGATGTCAGGGCTCATCAGCGGGCGCTCTGTTGCTTCGGGCTTCACCCAATCCAGATAATGTTTCTTGATATATTTGGCGAAACCGATGTTTGCTTCCTCCTTCTGCATCTGCAACATCTCGGTCATGTCACTGTCGGCCGTACTCAGCTCCAGTTCCCAATGAGTGAGCCTACGGTACACCTTTTTCCAGTCATCGATGGTCTCGCAATCCATAATCTGCATCATCAGCCCCTGATAGTTCTGCCGGTAACCAGTCTGGGTCACCTCGGTGACAATCTCCTTGCGATGTATATTCTTTTTCAGCGTGAGGAGTATCTGATGCGGATTGACAGGCTTGATGAGATAATCGGCTATCTTGGATCCAATCGCTTGGTCCATGATATCCTCCTCCTCGCTCTTTGTCACCATCACCACGGGCGTGGCGGGCGTAATCTCCTTGATGCGCTGCAGGGTTTCCAGTCCTGTGAGTCCCGGCATCATCTCATCGAGCAGGATAAGGTCGAACGTACGCTGCCGACACTGTTCTATCGCATCGGCTCCGTTGCTCACCGTCACCACCTCATAACCTTTCTTTTCCAAGAAGATGATGTGCGCGCGCAGCAATTCTATCTCATCGTCCACCCATAGTAACATTCCATTGCTCATAGCTTAAAATCCTTCTAATTCGTAATACTCATTCTCCAAGTCAAGCGTCTTCTTCTTGGGCTTTGCGGGAGCCTTTGTTTTCTCCGTCTTGGTCGAATCCGACACCACAGTGCCCTTGCTGTCCTTGAAATAAATACCTGTCTTGCTCACCTTCTCCTTTACTTCCTCCACTTTCACCGTCACGCCCTTGTTGGCCGATGTCTTCTCGGGCTCTTCCGGCGTGACAACGAGGGTACCCCAGCTCTCCGGCTTCTTGTCCGAGGCCTCCTCCAAGAAGAGTCCACTGTCGAGCGCCTTGTCTATCTGTTCCACCGTGGGTACCTTAGCCTCCCTAGTAGTGATTTCCTCCGGCTCTACGAGCAGTTGGAAGGTACTCACCTTGAGCGGGGCGAAATGTTTGTGATAGAAAGCATCGTAGTCATCGTAACTGAAAGGATTGCCTATCAGTCCGAGATTGGATTCGCTGATGAGCAGAGTACGGTGCCCGTGAAGCAGGGAGCGCAACTGAGACTGGGCAAACAACTGACGGGCATACTGCAATACCTCGTCATAGTTTCGGAAACCAGACACCTGCATGCGATGCAAACCGTCGACCTCGCTGACGGCAATCTCGAAATTGCGGACAAGATAGTTGGTGAAATTATAACGTGCCAACTCATACAGCACCTGGTTCTCCGGGACAGAGTCGGGATGATAGACAATGACGAAGAGGAAATCGGCTGTGCGGTCAGCTTCAAATCCACGGGCTGCGACGGTATCGCCCTCGTTGAGCACATCTGTCCTCCTACTCCACACATCGCCTACATCGAATCGCCCGCCGCGCAACCGGCGTCCAGCGTTTACACCATTGATAATCATACCCGCCATCTCGCTCATACGACTCTGCGGGAATTGCTCCACCACCGTCTTCATATCGGCCAGGCAACCGTCGGCATCGCCGGCATTGAGTTTGGTTAATGCGCCAACAAAAAGGAACTTGTCGCGGTTGGCACCCATCGGGAATCTGCTGGCCGACAGCGCCACGTTGGCGGCGGCTTCGCCTAAGCGGTTGGCACGAAACGCCTCGTAAGTAGCGGCGTACAACGAGTCTTCGAGATGTGTGCCCAAACGGGCATTTTCGGCAAAATAGGGGTCGGTAAGCAACACCGTCCACTGGCTCTCCGGAAACTCTGCCTGCAATCGCGACACGTATGTGGCAGCCTGTTCTGGCTTGTGCATCCTCGAATAGAGCAGGAACAGATGGTAATAAGCTTCGTCCATGCGCTCGAAAGCGGGGTACTGGGTGGTTAAGCGCAACAACTGTTTTTCACTTAACGGCAGGTGGTCGAGCTTATCCTTAAAGATAACACCCGACTGAAACAGTCCGTCCATAATCAGGGCATCGCTTGTCGCCTTTTGTTCGGGTGTAAACGGTATCTGCGCCACGTAATAGGCACGCTGGTGGGGATCGTTCTGCACGCTGTCGGGCACCATGCGAAGCGAATCCTGCCTCTCCGCCTCTCTTGCAAGCGAGTCGCGCATCTCGTCTGTCATCTCCTCCACGCCACCGAGGTCGGCCACCACCGTCTTGTTGAATCGTTGCCAATCGTCCACATTCTCACGCTTTCCCCAGAGTTTCTCAAAGGTGGCCTTACCCTGACTGACAGCCATCGGATTGTAGAAATACCACTTGCCCGACTGCTGCCTGTCCGTGGCCTGCGAAGCCTGTTGGCCCATATTGCCGCCACCCATACCTGCGTTCATGCCCACCGTGCGCTGTGCCTCTGCCTCAGCCAGGGCATTGCGCTCTTCCTTTTCTTTCTTCTTCAGGGCATCGATCACACGGTCTATGGCAGCATTGCGCGCGTCATCGTCCATCGCAGCGAGCGCCTGAAGCGAGTCTTGCAGCGCCACCTGCTCCGTATGCGGTACCAGTTCGTCGAGCACCCGGGAGCGGTCGGCCAGTTGCCGGTAGTCTGGACGGTCCTTGTCCAACAGGCCGATAGCCTCTCCATAGCAGCGACGCGCCTCGCTGTATTTTTCTTTTTCCCAATACAGGTCGCCCAGTTGTAGGAGCAACACGCCTTTTTCGACACCGTTGCGGACAGAGCGACGGTTGCCTTCCTCGTAAGCGCCAATGGCCTTGGCAGTATCGCGATCGGCCAGATAGATGTTGCCGATGGCATAGAAGATCTGGTCAGCATAGTCCTTGTTGTTGTCCGATGCCGCCATCCTTCGCAACCTTCCCACCATCGACTTGGCCCTGCCCTTGGCCACGACCTCGGTCTGTGCGATACGGGCATTGAACTCCAGTTCGTACGGAGGATTCATCCGTACTACGTGACGATAGGCCCGATAGGCCGAATCGCGTTCGCCCAGCGCTGCATAGAGCTGTCCCAACAGATACCACTCACGCGCCTTCTGCTTGCGTCGCATCTCATGACGTATCACTTTTTTCAGATACGGAATGGCCTTGCGGTAGTCGCCCGCATGCAGGTAATAATCGGCATAGGTATAGTCCCATTCGCGCACGGCACGCCAGTCCATCGAGTCGCGCTGCATGTTTCTGATAACATCCTCAGCATCATACAGCCACCCCTCTTCCACATAGGCTTTGGCCAGCCATGCCCGTGCCTTGCCATAGATGGCCGGCTGCGTGGCGTAGAGCCTGCTCATGTACGAGAAAGTGGATGCCGCCTCGTCGAAGGAACCCTTATGAAACTGCGAGCGCCCCATGAGCATCCATGCTTTCCACAAAAACGGGTTGTACTCGCGTCTTCCCAACCACTCTATGTCCTTGGCTGTCTTGCGCCGTTGCTTGTCCCACACGGGCCTCCGCTTGATACTGTGCTGGTGAATGACTTTCTCGGCCTTGGTAATGGCACGATCGTAGTTGCCCTTCCCTATCTCACGGCTCGACTTGCTGCCCACGGGATAAAGGGGAAGCAATTCTGTGAAATTGTCCTTGTGCCCGTTCTCTTTCTCCAAACTACCGTCTATATAGGCCACCTTGCCATTGTAGTAGGTATTGTAACGGGCATTGAACGCATGCCACCATCTGCTCGACACAGTGTTTTGCTGTGTCGAGCACGAGGTCATGGCCGCCAACGTAGCCGCAACCATCCATAGGGCGATGTATCTCATTCGGCGACGGTGCAACGTTCTGTCAGTTTTTTGATAATCTTTGTCAGGGTGTAAACGATGATACTGACCAGGATGATGGCCGCACCCGACGGCACATTCAATTGGTAGGAGACGGCCAGTCCCAGCATACAGTCCACCCATCCCACCAGGATGCTGATGCCTACCATCTTGCCATAGTCGCAGGTGAGGACATTGGCTGTCATCTGGGGGATGGTGAGCAGGCTGATGGCCAGTACTATACCCACCATCCGCAACGTGGCCACAATGGTCATGGCAATGAGCGCCATCATCACATAGCCAATCAGGTCTACCGGCAGACCTTGGGCGCGGGCAAAGACAGGGTCGAAGGCCACGCTCACGATGGTTCGGAAAAAGAGGAGGAACAGCAGACTCACCACAATGGTAAGACTACCGAGGAGCAGGAGATCTTCCTGCCCGATGGTGAGGATGCTTCCGAAGAGGTATGAATTGAGATCGGGGATGAAATCGGGAGAGAGAAAACAGCAGATAATGCCGACGCTCATGCCGAGGGTCCAGAAAAAGGCGATGGTAGAGTCTTCCCGGATATTCCCTTTGTGCGACATCCATTGCACCCCCAACGCACAGAGCACCGAGAAGCCCAATGCCGATACAATGGGATTGGCTCCATAGTACACGCCGAGGCCGATACCGCCAAACGAAGCATGCGTGATACCACCGCTGATAAACACCAACCGCCGCGTGACGATATAAGTTCCGATGATACCGCAGAGGATGCTGGCCAGTGTGGCGCCGATGAGCGCATGCTGAAAAAACACATACCCGAATATCTCCATATAATATAATCAATAGATGTATTGCATCATTAAACTTACCATGACCCGCAACCGATTCTTTTCATGCTTGCTCCATCAGCATCAGCACCTCGTCCTTGAGCGCATCCGGCAGATGCACGCCCCGTAGCGTCAGGCTGCGGCTCCACCCTTTTACCTCGTCGGGGCGCATGGTATAGAGCACGTCCTCAAAGTCCTTGATTTCATCGTCAGCATAACTGTCGGAGGGCCTGCCCTTGTAACGGTCCAGTTCCTCGTCATCATAATACTCGATAGGGCGCGTCGCAGCTTCCATCATGCACGTCTGTTCGCATCGCGTATCGGTGCCGTCACAGGTGGCACAGGTGGCAGCCGTGTTCACCACCTCCTCATCCGCTCCGCCATGTTTGGCGGAAAACAGACTGATAAGGGCGGCCACAACTCCCAAAACGACTAAAGACAACAGCAAATAGATCATACCAGCATGTGATGAGGTGCAGACCCTGTAATCATGAATGGCTGACGGTAAAACCAGCTGCAGCCAAATCTTGCCAGAAGTGCGGATAAGACTTCGAAACTACTTGCGGATCATTGATGCGAAGGTCCGGGAAACGGAATGCGGCCGGAGCAAAAGCCATCGCCATGCGATGATCCTGATAGGTGTCGACAGGCTCCATGCTGGCCTCGCAGCGACTTCCGTCCCATACCAGTTCACTGTTGTTGAGGTCGCGCAGTACATATCCCAACTTCCGCAGTTCTCTTTTCAGCGCCTCTATGCGGTCTGTCTCCTTGATCTTCAGACTTGACAACCCTTTGAAATGGAACGGGATTCCCAACAAGGCACAAGTCACCACAAAGGTCTGTGCCAAGTCCGGCGAACTCACAAAGTCGTACTCCAACTGCGGCAGCGTGCACCTATGCTTGGTCAGCACCACCTGCGGTGCGGCGCTGTCTTTCACAAACGTGGTCTTGATGCCCAGCAACGAGGCGATGTAACGGGTCACCGAATCGCCCTGTCTCGACCCGTCTGTCAAGCCCGGCAACACCACCCTGCTCTCCACATTCGGACAGAGTGCCATCATCTCATACCAGTACGAGGCGGCACTCCAATCGTTCTCCACACGGTAGGGACGCGGCTCGTAAGGCTTGGGAGCCACCCGGATGGTATCGATATCGCTCCACTCTGCCTCTGCACCAAACTCGGTCATGGCCCACAGCGTCAGATCGATGTATGGCCGCGAGATGATGTCGCCCGTGAGCCGCAACTCTATGCCGTTGCGCAGCGCCGGAGCTATCATCAGCAGGGCCGAGATGTACTGCGAACTGATATTGCCCGGTATCTCCAGCCGTCCGCCTGTGAGCGGTTGGCCCTTGATACGAAGCGGCGGAAATCCGGTGCGCTCCACATACGAGATGTCGGCACCCAGATGGCGCAACGCATCGACCAGCAACCCGATGGGACGCTGTTTCATACGGTCGGTTCCCGTGATGACATGCTCGCCCGCCGTCGCACTCAGGTAAGCCGTCATAAAGCGCATGGCCGTGCCGGCGGCTCCTATGTCGACCACTTCGGGCATATCGCGTAGCGCGGAAACCAGCACACGGGTGTCGTCGCAGTCGGAAAGGTTGTCTGGCAGCACATGGCTTCCTGCCAAGGCTTGTATAATCAGTGTACGGTTGCACACACTCTTCGAGGCAGGCAACTGGATGGTGGCATCAAGGCACTCGGGTGCCCGGAGTATATATTGCATAAGCGTCTATTCTGTTGTGTATTGAGGATGATTAATGCTTACATTTGGCTATCCGTATCGGCAAATCCACGATGCCCTCCACCAGTTGCGGCTGCACGACTGCCCCACGGGTGGTGCGGAGGCGCTTTTTAGGTCCCGGAATCAGCGGACTGTCGTAGAGCACACGGCGTGTGCGGCTCTTCTGGTCGGCAGAAATCTTGAAGCCATACGAATAGGCATAGTCCATGATATTGGCCGAATAATAGTCGTCTCCGGCACAGTTGTTGCGTGCCATCAGTCTCTTGGCACTTACAGCTTCGCCCTCTTGGATGCTGTTCAGATAGGCTGTCACACCGCGCAGATACTCCGGGCGGTTGTAACTGGGTGTATCTTCGCAGTAGTCGGTATCCTCACAGTCATCGACGGTCTCGCTGCCCTCTTCGCCAGCGGCTGTTTCAGAGAACACATGGAGCAGGCCGAGATAGTGGCCGAGCTCATGGGCAAGCGTCACGTTGATGTCGCGCGAAATCTGCTGGGCAGTCACCCCTTTTTCAAACATCTTATGGCTGGCGTTGGTGTAGCGGTCTGACTCGTAGTAACTGCCATCCGCATTCTTGTTGGCATACTTGCTGTTGATGGAGGAGCAATAGGCGAAACTCAGATTTTTCTTGGTCACATTGGCCTTGGCCGTCTCAAGCGGCGTCAAGCCATCGATCTCGTTCACCCCCTCCAATGTGTAGGGAAGATGACTGATTCCCAAAGTCTCTCCATCGGTTTCAGCAGCGAAATGGTACAGCATCACATTGATATACTCGTTCGGCTCCCAGATATATTTCACATTGCCTTTGTTATTGCCCATAAACTCCATTGGGTCTATCGGCCATGTGCCGGTCCATTTGACGTATTCCACCCCCGGTGTAGCCAGTTTGTTGCCCGACTCGTCGTGGGTAGCCAGCACAAATTGTATCTTCATCTCCTCGCTGGTGCCAAATTCGAGTCCATAGACATTGCCCCGGTAAATCTCGTTGACATGGGTGAGGATGGCCGCCAGACGGGTGGCAGGGATATACTGCGTAGGATCTTTCTCGTCGTTGTAGAGCACATGGAAGATGACGGGCAACTTGTACGTATAGTTGTCATCTATCGTTGCCGTGGTCTCGTCTTCATCTTGGTCTACAGGCACAGTGGTCGATCCATTGCCCTCGTCATTATCGTCACTACACGCATAAAAACCCGTAGCGAGCAGCACAATCAGAATATAAGCCAGTTTTTTCATCATGTTTTTTTTCACCTTATTTATTATATAGGACTGAGGTGCAGCCTAACTTATGCAAAGTTAGTGCAAACCGAACGCCATAGAGCTTGCTCTAAATGGCTGAGGTGCAGCCTAACTTATGCAAAGTTAGTGCAAACCGAGCATAATCCAAAAAATAACCCGTTTTTTTTGTGTTTTTTAGAGGTACCCTACCAAAAAGAAAAGCCTCT